>JBBRMC010000737.1:0-2391 GCA_038231055.1 Leptolyngbyales cyanobacterium | reverse complement strand
GGCTTCTTTTTTGAGAGCTTTAACGCTAAAACCTTCCAGGACAAGACTGGAGTTGCTACTCCATTTGTTCAAGATAATCACTCTCGCTCTGCCAAAAACGTTCTGCGAGGGCTGCACTATCAGATCCAGCAGCCTCAAGGCAAGTTAGTGCGGGCACTGGTAGGAACCATCCTTGATGTAGCGGTTGATATTCGCAAAAGTTCGCCCTCGTTTGGGCAATGGGTGGGGTATGAACTGAGCGCCGAAAACAAACGCCAGCTTTGGGTGCCGCCGGGATTTGCTCATGGATTTGTCGTGTTATCTGAGATCGCTGAAGTCGCCTACAAAACGACAGATTATTATGCACCGCAGCATGAACGCTGTATTCTTTGGAATGATTCTGATTTAGCGATCGACTGGTCACTGTCCGATTTGCCGATTCTTTCTCAGAAGGATCAATCTGGTTCGCGTTTTGAAGCGGCAGATCTCTTTCCTTAATGGCTGCGAACCATGACTCAAATCTCTCAGATGGATAGTAATGCCCAGGTTTGTGAGTCTTATCGCATTGCAGCATATATTACTGCTTATGAGGATGCTGAGGCTCTCAATGCTTGTCTCAATGCATTGCAGCGTCAGTCTTATTCGATCGAGCAAGTTCTAGTCGTCGATAACTCTCGACAGCCGCTGGTTTTAGATCCTGCCTGTGTTCAAGATTTAGCGATTCAGGTTCTGCACTGTCCTGAAAATATCGGCATCGCGGCTGGAATTAGTCTAGCGGTGGAACGATTTTGGTCGCAAGGTTACACCTTTCTATGGCTGTTTGACCAAGATAGTCAACCCGTAACTGACTGTTTAGAACTGCTGCTCAAGACTTATGAGCAGATCGCGACCGCAGATTACCCGATCGGTATTCTGGCACCCCACGCGCTCGACGCGCGAACGGGTGAAACCGTAGAACCAGGTTTGTTTCTAGGCGATCGCTTCAAGGGCTATAAGGCTCCTAGCTTAACGGAACCGTTTGAGTGCGACGCTCCCATCACTTCGGGGTCTTTACTTAGGTTAAGCACAGCGGCACAGGTATCACCGCCAAACCCCAAATTATTCATTGATGGCGTTGATCTAGACTACGGGCTGCGGCTGCGACGAGCGGGCTTTCATAACTTGATTGTTCCACTTGCCAGAATGCACCATCGTTTTGGTGAACCGATCGCGATCCAATTCGCCGGAAAGAAGAAAATTGTTCAGATTTATTCTCCATTGCGCCATTACTATATTTGCCGGAATCATACTCACTTAGAATTGACCTATTCTCAAGGACTGAATCGAATCACTTGCATTTTGAGGCGGCTTAAATACGTAATGACAACCCTGATTGTGATCGGTCTGTTCGACCCTAGTGCTAAACCTCAAAAAATGGCTGCCTGTATTCTCGGCACCTATCATGGATTTCGAGGCAACCTGGATGAAGTTTGGAGATAAATCAAGGCTGAGAGGCGTGAACAGATGACGATCGTTTCTATCATCTTGGTCAATTACAACGGTGGTCAGGTGGTGATCGATTGCCTCGATTCACTTCAAACGACCCTTCAGACGATCGCTTATGAAGTGATTGTGGTAGACAACGCCTCAACCGATGGCAGCACTGATCTGATCGAGCGCCTGTTTCCGGCTGTGCATCTGGTGCGGCAGAGTCAAAATCGTGGCTTTGGGGCGGGCAATAATCGAGGAGCTAGTCTTGCAACCGGAGAATTTCTGCTGCTGCTCAACACTGACACCCTGTTGACGTTCGATATTTTGCCCTACCTGGTTGATTTGATGAGACAAAACCCAGCGATCGGAATCATCGGACCGCAACTTCTCAACCCAGACGGGAGTTTGCAGCGATCGACCGCTCCAGAGATTAGCATTTGGGGCGAGTATCAAGCCCTCAAACAACAGGTTGACGATCGCAGTCACCCAATCAATCCGCATATCAAGATGCAGGAAGTTGATATCGTTATTGGAGCCGCCCTGTTTATTCGCAAATGCTTGTTTGATGTGCTGGCGGGATTTGACGAAACGTTCTTTATGTACTTTGAAGAATCGGACTTGTGCCGCCGCGCTCAATCTGAAGGTTGGAAAGTCGTGTATGCTCCCTCAGTGGCACTAATTCATCTCGGCGGCTATTCAGTAGGCAAAACGCCCGATAGGCTGCGCTCAAGCTATCGCCGCAGTCAGCTTTACTATTATCAAAAACATCGCCCGATTTGGGAGCAGATTACGTTGCGCGTCTATTTAACGATGAAGTTTGCTTGCAGCTTTCTTTTCTCATTCAAAGGTGCGAATTTAGAAATCTTGCGCTTGATTTTAAATTTCAAACAATATCCCTTGAAAAGGTTAACTGATAACTCTTTTTAGGGTTTGCTGGATGGC
>JBBRMC010000736.1:0-2391 GCA_038231055.1 Leptolyngbyales cyanobacterium | reverse complement strand
TAGAAGCTCTTAACTCAGTGACTCAATCAAGACCCGATGTAGTGGTCAGCGATATTGGAATGCCCGACATGGATGGCTATCAACTGATAGACAAAATCCGGCAACTGACAAGTCTTCAAGGAAACGAAGTGCCCGCGATCGCACTGACTGCTCACGCAGGAGAATTGAATCAGCAGCAGGCGTTAAAGGCAGGCTTTCAGCAGCATTTTTCTAAACCTGCCAACTCAGATGAGTTAATTCGAGCCATTGCCAACTTAGTCAAGCACAAGGTGCAATGTTGAATTCATGTTCTCCATTGCTATATTAAGGGGCTTAAAGAAGTCGCACGTTGCGATAATGTAGTAGTCCCAAACAGCTCATCTACGATCGCTGCTACTTTCGATCGAACCCCTTAGAACTTAAGATGGTTATATGAGCCGCTAAACAGGATCTTAGATTCATGGATATCGTCGAGTTTTTTCAGCAGAGCGCAGGTAAATGGTCTTCATTGCGAACCAGCCACAATTTGGCGGTTAAACAGCAAGAAGGGGGCAGATCAGATATTGTGATTGAGATGCTCGACAAGACCGATCCTGACGTGCTCAAGTTGTGTGGACTCCATAAAATCGACCCCGCTGCGGCTCTGTGCGGCACTCGCATCACTTGGAGTGGCACGATGGAATGGGATCAGGGAAACCACACCGGATCTACCGTATTGGTGCCTCTGAGCAATGCTGAGAACCCTCACGAAGGTCAACTGTTACGCGATACAGGTGATGCCGAAAAAGCGCCTTCAGGTCGTTATTTGATCAAGGGTGAAGAACTGACACTCACAACTGAGTCTGAGACACTGTACGCTAAAGAGCGGTTTTGGTTTGAAAGTCCGAATGTGCGCTTACGTCACAGCGTTCTTAAACGGATGGGCGGCTTTAGCATGACCTCGTTTTGCTCAGAAGTGCGGATGGGAGTTGCCAAACCACCCGAAAAAGCAGCAGATGAAACAGCTAATTCTTCTTCGTGAGTTGTGATGACTTGAGAGGGTAGAAGGCGAATTCAACCCTCAATTCAGCAACGCTCACTTTATTTGGGACATAATTTAGGTCAGCTCCTCGCCACCGCTCTCTGCAACCGCTTTCAATTTGCTGTGAAAGTCAGATGCAGAGGGTGGTGCAAATTGGTGAATGGGAGGTGGAGATTCTTCAGAGTTTACAACTTCATCCACTAAATTCAACGCTGACGCTTGACCCTCTTTGAGAAGCCGCGTGGTCTGAAGGTCATCCACTGAATGGGGTGGCTCTTGCAACGCCTCGACTTTTGCAAGAATTCTTTCAGCCTCTTCTAAAGGGTTTGCTGGTTCTAAATCGTCCTCAAGTTTATGTTGCCTTGAGGCAGATATTCCTTCAATTTCTAATTCACTGATTGGCTCACTTACCCCATCTTGCTGAATCTGCTTTGCCAAAGCTACCCATGCCGGAATCGACTCTTCAGCATCTGGAGGCGTTGAAACAGGAGCGGATTCTTTTTGTGTAGGGTGAGGGGGGTCCAACGGGGCGGGCAAAACTTTAGGCGATCGCTGCCGCAAATCTCTCGGAAATTTGTTGCAAACTAGCCGCTCAAACTCATAGTTAAAGTGATAGCACGGCTGATTTCGCCGCTTCCAGAGCAGCAGAATTTGATCGACCGAAACAGCTTTATAGCGTCCTTGATAAAGCGCTTCGATGACGGCTGATCGAATCCAGCTTGCCGAAAAATCTTTTAGCCAGTGTTGAGTCAGATGGCTAACCGTGCGATCGCCCAAATCAAAACTATAGTGAGTTAGCAGATCGGTTGCATGGACGATCGCGCTTTTTTCAGATTCTTGAAGACCTTTTGCCAGTTCCGTCATAACCGTGAGTCGCCCTAGCAATTCTAGGTGTCTGCTTTGAGTTTAGATTAGTTTTACTCAACACGGGTTATTCAGGCTGACGAATCACACCTCCCCGCACCGGAATGACCCCACTTCCGTTAAAGGGTTCGTTTCCACCTGTCCAGTTAAAGTCGCTGATTCGCAAACTCACCGAGCCAAGTTGCTGAGTCGGGTTGTAGCGCAAACCCACGCTATAGGTGCGACGACTGTATTCTAAAACATAATCGGTACTGATTTCTCGACCCGTCTGCACGTTATAAACGGTCTGAAAGCCGACGCGAAAGGGTCCGTAAATCTGCTGCGTGATGCCTGCATAAAGAACTCGATCGTCTGCTACGCGATCAAACAAAAACGGTGACAATCCATCTCGAATTACCTGTGTATAGGTAAGGTTAAACGAGGTGTAGTCAAGAAATGGACGCGAAAAGTGACCAAACTGTCCAAATAAAGAGACACTACCATTCACGTTATTTTGGGTGTCACCATTGCTATAAGAGGTGCCCACT
>JBBRMC010000735.1:0-2398 GCA_038231055.1 Leptolyngbyales cyanobacterium | reverse complement strand
CTGATCCGGCTCCAGCGTCTTCAGATCCGCTTCCCCCACCAGCAAACTAAAGACTGAGAAATGTTTTTAGATCAAACCTGTGAGAGATGCGTTTGAATACTCGCTCTACTATTCTGACCCTAGTAAAAATATTTGAGGTACCTGGTCATGAATTTTCTTATGGATGTGTCTAATTATGGCGGCATGAACTTTCCGGTGTCTGCCACTGTGGTTTATGTCGTTGGGTTTATAGCCGCCGTTACGTTTGGCTCCCTTGCCTGGTATAACTCTAAGCGTCCTGTGGGTTGGGAAGATAAAGAGCGCCCTGACGTTGTGCCAGAAGTGAAAAAAGAAGAAACACCGGGCTTATAAAACGATCGATGCTTCTACAATTCGGTTAGCCAACGCTGATAAAGTTTGCGAATCGATGACAAGATTCTGTCATAGAAAGGCTCTGAGGTGTTGGTCGAGCTGATTAACTGTAGCCTTGAGAGCAGTTTGGCTTCTTCGATTTCCACCGTCCCGTCGCTGTAAATCAACGCACTAATCGACTCGATTAGAGTTTGACAGGTTTCTGAGGTGGGACGATCGCCCAGATATTCTTGCAGCCACTTGTAGCATTCTTCTGGCTTTACAACTCGAAGTTCGTGCAAAAGCGGTTTGATTTCAAAGTCGTCTGCTACGCCTTTTTCTCTAGCAACCTGATGGAGATATTGCCGCTCTTCAGGCTGAATCTTGCCGTCGAGCCAGGCGACTCCGACTAAGATTTTGATGAGAGTTTTAACGTCAGTTGTCATAGGTTATCTCGATTCAGCCTTACATCCGCTTTAGTCTTATCATAAAAAATCCATCCATGCCCTGCTGGTGAGGCAACACTTTTGCCCATCCTTGAGGTTGTAGAAATGGAGTGATCGCTGAATTAGGCTCTGGACGGTCAACCCTCCAATTAGGATTTTGACTCAAAAAGCCTTGAATGACAGACTCGTTTTCAGCCGGATGGAGAGTGCAAGTTGCGTAGACTAAGCTGCCGTTTGGCTTAACCCAAGATGCCGTGTGGGTGAGAATATCCCGCTGAAGTTGAGAGAGTTCTCGAACACTGTCGGGCGTTTGTCGCCATCGAGCATCGGCGTGGCGATTGAGAGTTCCTAACCCAGAGCAAGGGGCATCAATGAGGACGCGATCGCACTGCCCAACAAACTGCGGCAACTCTCGACTATCGCCAATGCAGATTTGAACGGATTTTAAGTTCAAGCGATCGACGTTTTGCTGAAGTCGTTTTAGACGAGACGGAGTTCGATCACACGCCCAAACTGTACCGTTGTCAGCCATCAATTCTGCAAGGTGCATGGTCTTTCCTCCAGGTGCAGCGCAGGCATCGGCAACCGCTTCGCCTGACTGCGGCTCGACGAGATAGCCGACCAGTTGAGCGCTACTATCTTGGACAATCCACCAGCCTTCTTCAAACCCTGGTAATTTTTGAATAGCACCTGAGCCTTGGGGCAGTCTCAACGCTTGAGGCAAATGAGGAATCCGTTGAACGTCAACGCCAACCGATCGCATCGCAGTTTCAACTTGCGGAAGCGACGATCGAAGAGTATTGACTCGGAGATCAATGTGAGGCGGCTGATTCATGTATTCACAGAGTCGTTCGGTCTCTGCCATACCAAACTGGTCAAGCCAAACTTGCACAATCCAATCTGGAAAGCTGTGCAGAATTCCTAATCGCTCGATCGGATTTTCAGGAAGTTTTAAAGGATCGCTTTGTGACGCTTCAGAAGCTCGAATATATTGCCGCAACACTCCATTCACAAATCCAGTTAAGCCAGAGAATCCACTTTGCTTGGCTAACTCGACGGCTGTGTTGACGGCTGCCGATGGCGGAATTTGGTTTAAATAACGCAGTTGATACAATCCCAATTGCAAAATAATTCGCAAGTCTGGAGGTTGCTGAGTTTTTTTAGTCGCAAGTTGGTCAATCAGGGCATCTAACGTGCGTTGTCGTCTCACACAGCCATAGACTAGCTCAGTTAGCAGGCGACGATCGGCGGCACTCAAGTCAGTTTTGTGCAGCACTTTATCAACGGCAACATCTGCAAAAGCGCCCCGATGAACGTTGCGGAGGGCGAGGAATGCGAGTTGGCGAGAGGTTTGGGTCAAAAGGGCGATGTCCTAAAAGTTGCCATATTCAGAATAGCAATTGAAGCAATCCCGTCAAACCCATCAGGGTCAGGTAGTTGCTTGGGATCGTGGATTAAATAACCTGTAAGACTTGTGAGCGTCTTCTGCCCTCCTCACGAAGTGGGGAGAAGCCCTCGCCAACCCTTCTCCCCAAGGAGAAGCTACCGTGTACACACAAGTCCTCGTCGCTTCGTTTGAGTCGGCTTATGCCCCCTAAATCCCCCAAAATTGGGGGACTTTG
>JBBRMC010000734.1:0-2401 GCA_038231055.1 Leptolyngbyales cyanobacterium | reverse complement strand
TCGCTATCCACTATGATTAAGGGCTGTCCCCGTGTGCCAACCCGTGAGAAAACCAATAAATCTCGAATCAGGGTTTGCATTCGCTCTGCCCCTTCGATCGCGTAATCAATAAACTCATCGGCGCTGGCATCGAGTTGGTGTTTATAGCGTCGTTCTAACAGTTGTAGATAGCTAATCACCATCCGTAAGGGTTCTTGCAAATCGTGAGATGCAACATAGGCAAATTGTTCTAATTCAGCATTCGATCGCGCTAGTTCTTCGCGTTGTTGAGTTTCTTGTTCTAGTAATTGCGCTTGTGTGATTGCAATGCCAATTTGATTGGCGAGTTGTTGTAATAATTCTGTTTCAAACTCGCTCCACTGCCGAGGACGATCGCATTGGTGAGCAATCAGCAATCCCCAAAGATTTTGTCTACAATGAATTGGAACGACGAGATTTGCCTTGACTTCAAACTGCTCTAAAAACTTACGATGACACTCCTGAATGTCGGCAGTTTGAATGTCTACGATCGCGCTCACCCGACCCAATTGATAGTTGTCTCGATAGTCTTGCTGGAAACAAGGGTCGAGAATATTCTGCCCCCACGAAACTGGATAGGGTGGCAACACCGCTTCTTGGACAACTTGCCCCGACCCATCTGCTTGGAGTCGAAAAATTACGACTCGATCGGCACCCAATAATGTCTGAATCTCTTGCACCGTGATTTGCAAAATCTCATCAAGCTGCAACGACTGCCGAATTTTAAGCGTGATTTCGGTAAATAATCGATGACTCAAACTCTGAAGCTGAAGATCTGCTTCGACGCGCTTGCGCTCACTAATATCGATGCAAGACCCGGCATAGCCTAAAAAGCTGCCGTCTGGGGTAAAGCGAGGCACTCCAGTACCCAAAATCCAGCGATATTCACCATCCCATCGGCGCAACCGATATTCTGTACAGAACGATCGACGGGCATCAAACGCCGATCGATACGCTGATAAACACGACTGCACATCTTCAGGGTGGACTCCCTCAACCCAACCGCTGCCAGATTCTTGCTCTAGAGTGCGCCCGGTGAAATTGAGCCAAAATTGGTTAACAAAGATATAGTCTGTATTGGTTCCAGACAGCCACAGCAGCACAGGAGCACTATCTGCCATGATGCGAAACCGTTCTTCACTTTCTCGCAGTGCTTCTTCAATTTGCTTTTGCTCACTGCCCACCTCAGCTAAAATTTTGAGATTTCGCCTCAACTCTAGCTGAGTCATCACCTGCTGACCCAGCGCTTCTAGCGCTCTGATTTGTTTGATCGTTAGTTGTCGGGGCACCAGATCGACGACACACAGCGTCCCGATCGCATCTCCAGTCGGGGTGATCAGAGGCACTCCCGCATAAAAGCGCAGATGAGGCACCGCCTTGACAATAGAATTAGTTGCCCAGCGCTCGTCGGCTTGCGTATCGGGCACAATCAGAGTCTCTCTGCTGATCAAACATTCGGGGCAGATGCCAATGTCTAAGGGCAGTTCTGCAACATCGACCCCAACTTTGGCTTTAAACCACTGGCGATCGTCGGCGATAAAATTAATCAGCGCGATCGGCGTTTGACAAATTTGAGCGGCTAATTGCGCCAAATCATCAAACGATCGCTCAGATTCACTGTCTAAAATCTGATAGTTCTGTAACGCGATGAGCCGTGACTGATCTGCGATCGAGGCGGTTTCCATGAGGGGGTATTCCTGATTGCTCAGTGTCCTCGTGCATTTTTAGTGTAGTCGTCTCTTGCGAAAGTTAGACTTTTATGACGTAAAACTCAACTTTCTCAATTTAAAAGTCAAATCAACCGACAATAATTAAGCCGTATTGCAGCTTCAGTGATTTGCCTGAAACAAAGTGACTAAAAACTTAATCTTCAATGATCTATACAGGCTCGTATCGAGCCAAAATCTACGAGCGAATACAATAATAGAAAGCCCTTAGCTCAGGTATCTAACCTCTGTTTTCATTTGAGATTGACGTGAATGGCTGATTCCAGTTCAGAAATTACTCCCCAAATATTGAAAGCGATCGACGTTCTTGAAGGACTCGAAGACCTGCTCGATTTATCGCCCAGTGGTGAAATCGAAGCGATTTTGCAAGAGGCGTGGATTAGAGTCACCGACACTTTGCCAGAAGACTTTAAAGACGCAACCGCCGAAGATGCCAGTGCAGATGGGTTGCGGCGCTATATTCGAGTCAAAGCTTTCTTTTCTAACCCAGCCGAGCACTCGATTAGCCGCTTAGATTTAGAGCTTTATTATCGCAACCATGCCCTCTCGATCGACGAAGACTCACCTGATTTCTTCTTGCCCGATTAACCCAACATGATCAACCGCATCAACCGCCGCCAACTGTTTGCACTGATTGCCATTGGCGCGATCGTGCT
>JBBRMC010000733.1:0-2403 GCA_038231055.1 Leptolyngbyales cyanobacterium | reverse complement strand
TCCGGTTGAATATTGCGATTCTCCAGCCATTAAACGCTTTGAAACAGTTCTCTCTCTAGCCTGGTTATTGAGTAATGAACCTCAAACCGAGCAGATGACGATCGAGAATTTGCGCGATCGCCTGAAACCCCTGAGAGCAACGTTGGAAGAAATCCAGATCGATTGCCATGCGATTCCAGAAATTGCGGCTGAAGTGTGGTCGCTACTCAACTCGCGTGAAGTCGATGAAGGATTCTATGTCCTTTTTGATGTGGGTGATGGAACGCTAGACGGAAGCTCGTTTCGGTACTGGAATGATGAAGGCGAGAAGAAAGTTGACTTCTTCTTTGGCAAAGTCAATCCTTTGGGTGTCACTGCCTTTTCTCAACGACTGGCACAGGAATTAGGGATTGCAGAAACGGACGCTAAAAATACCATCTGTGGAAACTCGACCCGTTATTCCGATCGATTTCAAACGAGTACGGCTCGCAAAGAGATTCAACGAATGATTGCTGATGTGGTTTATACGGGGAGTCAGAGATACGGTGAGCATGGCTTCAAGCTGACGCGGCAGGGGTTTGAGCAACCTTTAGAAATTTTAATCGGCGGCGGTGGCGGACAAACTTCTTTTTATACGCAGGCGATCACCTCAACTCACAAAGATGTTCCACATAAAAATTATGGAATTCCAGAGTATGCGGTGCGATCTCTGCCATTTCCTAAAGACTTAGAAGGCATCCGCAAGCATGAGTTTTATCGATTTGCAGTCGCTTATGGATTATCAATTCCAGTGGGAGAGCAACCCAAACTCATGCTGCCCAGCGAGATGGAGCGGATCAAGCCCAACGCGTTTAAGCAAGATGATTCTGGTCAGCCACCTAGCTATGAAGACATGAGAGGTTCGTGGTAAATGAGCGATATTATCACTTGGAATCCGGCTATTTTGGGTCAAGAAGTGCGCGTAAAAGCTAATCCGGGACATCGGGGCATCACGACCGGAAAAACTCGCGCTTCTGGAACTCGGCTGTTGGTGCAAGTCCAATTCAGCCCAAACGAAAAATCCTATAAGCCCTACAACCTTTTAGAGCTTTGTGGAGAACCAGAGGGGCTTTTTGCGCTGCTAGAACAAAGAAAATTTAGCGGAGCCGATGACCTGCGCCGAATTCTCACGTTTGAGAAGGTGAAAGGGCAATTGACCAATATCTTCTACAGCATGGAATCGAGCCATACTGACTTCTACCCGCACCAGTTTAAACCTGTGCTGAAATTTTTAGAATCTCCGGTAGGGCGATTGTTAGTTGCAGACGAAGTAGGATTGGGGAAAACGATCGAGGCAATCTATATCTGGAAAGAACTACAAGCCAGAGCCGATGCCCGTCGCTTATTAATCATTTGTCCTGCAATCTTGCGAGAAAAATGGCGCGATGATTTGCAGCAACGATTTAATATCATTGCCAAACTCACCAATGCTCAAGAGCTTTTAGAAGAAGTCAAGTATGTTCTGAAAAGCCAATATCAGCACTCTTTTGTGTGCATCGCCAGTTTAGAAGGACTTCGCCCTAGCGCCAATTGGGAAGATGAAACCACGTTAGGAGCCAAGGCAGAACTCGCAAGATTGTTAGACAACCATAACAGTCCTGCTGGCGATGAGATGAGTGTGTTTGATTTGGTGATTATTGATGAAGCGCATTATCTCCGCAACCAAGCCACCGCAACTCATAAGCTAGGGCAACTGGTGCGAGATGCAGCTCGTCATCTATTGTTGCTGACAGCAACGCCGATTCAAACTCAAAGCACTAACCTGTATCAACTGCTAAAAATCATCAGTCCAGAAGATTTTTTTGACGAAACAATCTTTCATCAAATGCTGGAGGCAAATAAGCCGCTGATTGGGGCGATGCGATCGCTCTGGAGCCATCCTCCAGATTTCAAAGCGGCAAAACGTGACCTCGATCGTGCCCTCCAATCAAGCTACTTTCAAAAGAATTCTGTGCTACAGCAAATTCAAAAAATGCTGGAAACACCAGATGCGATCAACAAAGAAACGCAAGTCAGACTCGGTTATAAGTTAGAAAGTGCTTCATTAGTCAGTCAATATCTCACCCGCAGTCGTAAGTGCGATGTGCTGCCCAATCGAGTTAAACGCGATCCACAAACCTTGAAGGTTTCCTTTTCTGCTCTAGAAAAAGAAATTTATGAGTCAGTAACTCAAGCCATTCGTAAACAAAGCAAAGGAAAACAGGGCGTTTCGCTCTTTCGGCTGATTGCGCGTCAGCGGCAGATGGCAAGTTGTCTTGTCGCCGCGCTGAAAACTTGGTCAGAACAAGGAGTTTTGGATGAATTTCAAGATGAATTATTTTGGGAATCAGGCATTTCAAATACGCTGTCGGAAAGCGATGTGTTGCCCGATCGAGAGACATTGCC
>JBBRMC010000732.1:0-2404 GCA_038231055.1 Leptolyngbyales cyanobacterium | reverse complement strand
CGTGAGATAAGACACAACGCTGGATTTGATGAGCCAATATAGTCGCAGTAATTGTTTTAGCAGACGATTCACTAATGGCTGACTTTTCCAAAGCTAGAAAAGCGTCTCTCGCTCCAGTTCTGCCGAGTATTCCGTTGCCTTCCAGTGTTGGGGCAGGGTGGCAGGGGATTACGCTAGAGCAGTTTCACTACCCTCCATTTGAAACCCCAGAGTACTCCTATGCAGACCATAAAATTGCCATCCATACCCACGTTCCTCAGAATCTATGGGTAAAGCGGCGATTGAATGGACGGGTGCAGTACGAGCAGGTTTCAACAGAGCAAGTGATTGTGGTTCCTGCCAGGGTGACGCATCAAGTGCAGTGGGATCAGAGGTCGGAATTTTTGATCCTAACCCTCAAGCCCGATGTTTTAAGCCAGGTTGCCTATGAGACGATCGCACCAGCATCTACGTTGTTACCAATGGGGGGATGTCTTTTCCACCGCCTATGGGTCTAGAACCTGCCAAAGTTGTGCGATTAGACATCGGCATAGCCGGACAACCACTCCTGTAGCGAATGACTCTCCGATGGAGACGCGACGGGCACGAGACAGCAAACCAAGCACCGACCCTAATCCCGCCATGAGTACTCCCGAAAACCCAAATTCAGATCCGCCCACTACGGTTGATATTTTGCAACGGGTAAAACCGGGGTGTGAAGCTGCATTTGAAGGGGTTCTAGCTGACCTAATTGAAGCGGCAAAAGCCTTTGGAGGGCACTTGGGCGTAAACGTATTTCGCCCAACCGACCCTACTAATTCTGAATACCGCATTGTGTTTAAGTTCGATCGCATCAGCCAGCTAAAACAATGGGAAACGTCTCCGATTCGCCAAAAATTGTTAAAGCGTGCCAGTCAGTTTATGGAGGGCAGTTCTCAATTCTAACGGGTTTGGAAACCTGGTTTACGCTGCCCCAGCGACCCGGATTGCCACCTCCACCCCGCTACAAAATGATGGTAGTTTCTGGGATTACTATCTACGTTTTGATAACCTGATCAATGTTTTGGTGGTGCCGCTAATTCGCCCCCTCCCAGCATTCCTGCGACATTTGTGGTGACTGTGCTAATGGTTGCCACCATGACCTATATTGCGATGCCGCGTATGACTCAGTTATTTGCAAGCTGGCTCTATCTCAAAACCCGAACCTGATTTCGCTTAAAAGGGAAAATGTAAAAAATAGATAACATTGAATTGTTTGAGAAGAGGTCTCCCCATAAAAGCCCATGCCCTCGATCGACAACTATCTAGCGAGGACGGGCGATTGTTAGGACTTAAGCAAAACTGCGTCAAGCAGGTCATGAAACCCTCTCGATCGCGAACGCTCCTGTTTTTTCGACCAACACTGCTGTGGCTTCAACATTTAACTCAATTGAATTAGAGATTACAGTCTGCGCTCATGCTGACTCTGTGGTCATTGCGATTTGAACAGCTTGCTGTCTTACCTCTTCATAGATCGGCTTGAGATAGTCGATCGCTGCATTAGCGTTCGCTTGATTAGCAGGAGTCTCCGGCTTTAAAGGAATCGCCCCCAACAGATCTAAGACCGTCTCACTGCTAGGCGGTGGGACAATCACAATCAAAGTCGGCTCAAGTTGTTCGGTATAGTGCCAGAAGCGATCGAGCTTTAGTGAGGTCGCCGCCCGAACCGTTTCAATGGGTTCCGCCTGAAGAGGTTCACTTCCGGCACTTCGCATCTGTCGCAGCGATTCGATAATTTGCTCTTTGGTGCGACCCCGTAATTGAAACAGGACAAACGGATCTTCACTGAAGCGATCGCCCAATAGGTAGTAAACCGCCCCAATATGCTTGCAAGGATTTGCCGGATCGGGGCACGAACATCGGCTATGAATATCAAACTTGTTAAACGGAAATAAACTTAACCCATTCGCCGTGAAGACTTCCTCAATATTTTGAGGCATTTCTCCAGCCAACAGCTTTGCTGAAAAGATCGCTCGTTCTGCCATTGACTCAATCACATAGCTCCATTGCTCGTCGCTAAACGGGTCGAGCGACAATGACACTTGATACGGTTCAGGAGCCGTTCCTTGAACGTCGGCAGAGACTTTAGCGCCTTGAAAGTCGATCGTCAAAACGTTTCCTTCTCTAGCGTAGGTGCGGGCACGCGCCAAGCGTCGAGTCCAGCCAAACGACTCTAAAACATCAATCCAGCGTTGTGCCCACCATTCACGACTAGGTTGAGAATAGGTATCGGTCATGAGCACTCTAGAAAGTGGATGCCTCAAATTATAGAAGATAGGGCACGATCGAGACGCTGTATGAGAATGAACTCTAAATCTCTCAAGACAATTGAGAATAGAATAACTCTGCACTTAGGCAGATATTGAGTCTGACTTAAGCTAGAGGT
>JBBRMC010000731.1:0-2405 GCA_038231055.1 Leptolyngbyales cyanobacterium | reverse complement strand
TGGCGCAGAAGTCGGCATCAGTACTCAAAAAATGCCGCCTCGCGGACCTGTGGGTTTAGAAGGACTCGTCACTTATAAATATCAATTAGTCGGTGACGGACACATCGCCGCAACCTACTCTGGAACGAGCGCTAAACCCTTTACTCACCAGGATTTGTAGCTCTCTGAATGTTTGACAACATCTGCAAATTTCTCGCTGAAACCTTCTCGGCTGATTTCGCGACTTGGTTACTGGGCGAACCCATTGAGCTAACCGAACTCAGCCCTTCAGAACTCTCGATCGAACCCATTCGCGCCGACGCGCTAATCTTGCTGCAATCTGACGAGGTGATATTGCACTTAGAATTTCAGTCGCAGCCCAAATCCGACATTCCCTTTCGGATGGTAGATTATCGGCTCAGAGTCCATCGTCGATTTCCCCAAAAGCAAATGCGCCAAGCCGTGATTTATCTACAGTTCACCAGATCTGATCTCGTGCAGCAAAACACATTTACCTTGGAAAAAACTCGTCATGAGTTTGAAGTCATTCGGCTTTGGGAGCAACCAACCAGTGCTTTTCTGCAAGCTCCGGGCTTACTTCCCTTCGCCGTTTTGAGTCAGGCAAACGATCGAACTCAAACGCTCCGGCAAGTTGCCCAAATCATTGACCAAATGCCCGACCCACGCGCACAAAGTAACGTTATGGCATCGACCTTCGTGCTTGCTGGTTTAGTATTGGAATCAGAAGTCATTCAGCAAGTGTTGCGGAGAGACATTATGCAAGAATCAGTCACTTATCAGCTTATAAAGTCAGAGGGTCGAGAAGAGGGTCGAGAAGAGGGTCGAGAAGAGGGTCGAGAAGAGGGTCGAGAAGAGGCAAGACAGGAGACTTTGCGACAAATTGTTGCGAATCTATCGAGAGAAGGGATGTCTGCTGATGTCATTGCCCGGATTACTGGCTTGGCGATCGAGCAAATTCAACAAATTCAAACGTCTATCAATGAGCCGGGACGCTGAGAATTCAAAAAGTTGCAGAACTTCCAGTTGAAGCGCTGACTGACCTGCTTCTAGAAAGCTCAAACCTTGGCTTTAACGCAATTCGTCGTCTGATCGCGGACTGGACGGCTGGAACTAACCGCTTCGATCGTCCTGGAGAGGCTTTGCTTCTGGCTCAATACGGCGATCGCACCATCGGAACGTGTGGGCTAAATTTTGACCCTTACTCCCAATCTGCCACGGTTGGGCGAATTCGACGGTTGTATGTTTTGACAGACTATCGACGGCAAGGAGTGGGTCGCACCCTTGTTGAGCAAGTGATCGCCGAAGCGGGTAATCACTTTGAGTGGCTGCATCTGCGGACGGACACCTCGATCGGAGACTTGTTTTATCGATCGCTCGGTTTTGTCCCTGAGGTGACTAATGAAACGGTCACTCACACGCTACTTCTGAAGATGAAGACGAAACGCTTTGACGGCAAACAAATCCTCCCTCCTGGGATGTAAGAATTTGTAATAAAAACGCTCATCAAATCAGATTAACGTAACAAAAGATGCGGATTTTACCGACTTCGGATTTTGGATTCGAGAGTTTTATGGCTTCTGAATCTAAAGTCTAGATTCGATTGACCATTGAGGCTTGACACGTCAGCAAACTACTTTAGTGTTGGGAAGTTTAGAATGAGCAGCAACTTAGCAACGAAACTCCGAGAGGGCACCAAGAAAGCGCACACAATGGCGGAGAACACAGGATTCATCTCCTGTTTCTTAAAGGGCACGGTCGAGAAAAATTCTTACCGCAAACTGGTGGCAAACCTCTATTTCGTCTACTCCGCGATGGAAGAAGAGATGCACAATCACCGTGAGCATACTGTTCTTGGTAAACTCTACTTTCCAGAGCTAGACCGCAAAGCTAGCCTGGAGCAAGATCTTGCCTATTATTTTGGGGCAAACTGGAAAGCAGAAGTTGCTCCGTCTGAAGCAACCAAATTCTATATCCAGCGCATTCACGACGTTGCTCAGACTCAACCAGAGTTGCTGATTGCTCACCTCTACACTCGCTATATGGGCGATCTGTCAGGCGGACAAATTCTGAGAAAGATTGCTCAGAACGCTATGAACTTGTCTGACGAAGAAGGGTTAGCGTTTTACTCGTTTAAGCAGATTCCTGACGAAAAAGCATTCAAAGCGATGTATCGCCAACGGCTAAATGAAGTCGAAGTTGATGACGCAATGGACGATCGCATCGTCAATGAAGCCAACGACGCGTTTGGCTTGAACATGAAAATGTTCCAAGAGCTAGAAGGGAATTTGATTAAAGCGATCGGCGTTCAGCTATTTAACTTGCTGACTCGCAAACGCAATCGTGGCACTACCGAGATGGCAACGGCTGAATAATTGCCCCGCTTACCATTTCTCAACAACTCGCGT
>JBBRMC010000730.1:0-2406 GCA_038231055.1 Leptolyngbyales cyanobacterium | reverse complement strand
GCTTGAGACGGGAGAGGCTGAGCGATCGTCACCCCCATCAAAAAAATTGACAGCACCGTTACAATCGCTCGACGAAAAAATCTAGGAGACTTGTGAAATTGCATAGCATCAACTCATAACGTTCGATCAAGCTGAGGAACGATCGCACCGTGGCTACGATCGTTGGTCTGTTAACCACAGTTAAGTCTATTTTGCCAATTTCCGCCGAATCCGTGTGGTTAACAAATCAGTTCTTCTGGAAACCCCATTCTGTAGTCTAAGATCGTAAATACCCGTAGAAAACCGCTTCAGAGGCGACTTGTCATGACAACTTCCGATCGTCCCCGCACTCCAGAGCTAGACAGCCACTCTGACGCTGATCATCCTCACGATCATGGCTCTTCTGCTCATCCCCACGTTCACACCGAGGAGTCACAGCGCAAAGTCGTGAATCGCCTCTCTCGTATTGAAGGACATATCCGAGGCATCAAGACGATGGTGCAGAGCGATCGTTCATGTCCTGATGTGCTGGTGCAGGTTGCGGCGGTTCGGGGTGCGCTCGATCGGGTTGCCCGGATGATTCTCGACGAACACCTGACTCAGTGCATCGCCCGTGCTGCTCAAGAAGGCAATATCGAGAACGAAATTGAGGAGTTGAAAGCAGCCCTCGATCGGTTTCTAATTTAACGACCGAAGGCTGATAGTGGGTTCTGAATCTAAGCCACTGCTGCAAATAATTCCTCAAGGGGTTTCTCTGCTGCATCGGGTTGGGCGACAATTTCGACGATTTTGTTGCGGGCACTCGGCTGAAAGACGGCTTCTACACAGACCTGAGCGACCTTCGTGCGGGGAATGCTGCCCTCAGAGAGCGTGTCTTGAGACGACATGACGATCGAGTCTGCGTTATCCTCATTCTTCAGACCACCGGGACGCACGATCGTATAAGTCAACCCGCTATTTTGAAGATATTCCTCACCCTGCTTTTTCCACACTAAAATCAACCAAAACAAATTGAGGGGATGGAGAAATTTCGAGGTGCAGAGAGAAGACACCATCACAAATTGCTCGATTCCCTTTGCTTTAGAGGCATCAACGAGGTTCTTAGTGCCCTCGTAGTCCACTTTATAAGGACCTGTCGGATCAAAACTGGGACGGGCACCCGTGGCAGAAAACAGCACCGTGCTGTCTCCGATCGCCATCTTCAAGCTCTCAACATTCATTAAATCGCCTGTCACTAACTCAATGCCCGTCGGCAGCGTCGTCTGTGCCGCTTGAATATCTCGCACAAATGCCCGAACGGGAATGCCCCGATCGACCAATTGTTGAACGATTCGTCGTCCTGTTTCTCCGGTTGCCCCTGCGACAAATGCTTTCATGAATGCTTTCTCTATAGTTAGTAACGGTTGCTACTAGATCTTTAGCAATCTTGTCGCTATTCTGGCATCTAGTAAAGGTAGGACTCTAGAGAATAGTTTTTAAGTTCATCGAGCGACGAATGTGTGACCTGGATCAACTCTTGTGTTCGGTATGGATTCTAAGATACATTACGCAATGTTGCTGCCTAGATGGTTACACAGCCGTAATCCACTTGCAAAGACTGTAGAAGCTACTGAATTTATGATTTGGCAACTGAAAAAACCCTTAATCATGGTCAGACTAGGTATCCGCGATAACCGCATGTTTTAACCAGAAGATTTAGATTCGGTGAATTTTCAGGGGAGATGCTCATTTGGCGTGAAGGATTCAATAGCCTCAGGGAACTTTAGAACTAGACATAAGGCAACCAACGCAAGAGAAGTGTGTATGCAGTCCCAACCAGCCGACCAACAATTTATTCAAACCGCTCATACACGACTGCCCCATTTGTTAGAGCTTCCCTCAACCTCTCTAGACGCAACTCAAAGCGTGACCGAGCTAACCCAGTTTCACAGCCATTTTGTAGACAGCATGGATATGTATGCTGATCTGCCTACTGTCGCTAGCTATCTAGACGCGCATTCCGATTGGTTTCGTCGGTGCGCTCACCCGATGCAGGTAGACTTGATCGGACGCAACAGCTACGCTCTAATCATTGGCAGTTTTGGTGCCTTTGGTTATGAAGTAGAACCTAAAGTTGGCTTAGATCTTTTGCCCCAAGATCATGGCATTTATCGCATTGAAACCGTTCCCGTTCCAGGTTATTCAACCGTTGGCTATGATGTCGACTTTCGAGCGGCACTAGAGCTAGTAGAAGGGAGCCATCCCCCGATCGAGGCGCAATCTACCTCAAATAAGATGACTCAAGTACAGTGGCAGCTAGACTTAACCGTGACGATTCAGTTTCCGCGATTTATTCATGCGTTGCCTGAACCGATCATTCAGCGAACGGGTGATCGCATCCTTCGTCAAGTGGTGCGTCAAGTTTCCCGCCGTTTGACTCAGCGCGTT
>JBBRMC010000729.1:0-2409 GCA_038231055.1 Leptolyngbyales cyanobacterium | reverse complement strand
CTGATCGATATTGGTGGAAAATCGCCTGCCTTTTTGCCGATCGCAGAAGCTAGTGTGCGCCAAATCAGCGATATCTCTGCCGTGTTGCCCGATCAGGATGAGGAGCGAGATTTTCTGATTATTCGTGAGCAGGACGAAAACGGACAAGTCACGCTCTCACTGCGCCAACTGGAGATCAAAAAAATCTGGGATCGACTTGCCGATGTGCAAGACAGCAAGCAAAGTCTGCAAGTGCGCGTCACAGGCATGAATAAAGGCGGCGTGACGGTGGATGTGCAGGGCTTGCGCGGCTTTATTCCTCGATCGCACTTAGTTGAGCGAGACAATCTTGAAGCACTCAAAGGTCAAACCTTGACCGCAACGTTTCTAGAGATGGATCGCGATCGTAACAAGCTAGTCTTGTCTAATCGTCTCGCGGCTCGGAGTGCCAGCTTTAGCCAGCTAGAAGTGGGTCAACTGATCGAAGGCAAAGTGGTTAGCCTCAAACCCTTTGGAGCATTTGTAGAATTTGATAGCACGACAGGTCTGCTGCACATTAACCAAATCAGCAAAAACTACATCGCGTCGCTGCCTGCCCTGCTGCAAGTCGGACAGGTGATTAAAGCGATGATTGTCGAACTTGATGAAGGCAGAGGGCGCATTTCGCTGTCTACAAAAGTCCTCGAAAATCACCCCGGCGAGATGACTGAGAATATGGCTCAAGTCATGGAAGAGGCAGAATCTCGTCAAGAACGAGCCAGAAAAAATTTGCTAGGCGAGTAAGAATCTTCATGACAACGATTTGGGAACTCGATTATTATTCACGTCCGATCGTGGACGAAAACAACAAAAAAGTCTGGGAAGTTCTGATCTGCGAGAGTCCGACTCGGATCGATACTGACCCAAATTCGCTGTTTCGCTATGCCGAATATTGTTCGAGTACGCAGGTCAATTCTGGCTGGTTAAAGAGTGCGATCGAAGAAGCCATTTCTCGCGCTCCTAACCCACCCGACAAGATTCGCTTTTTTCGGCAAGCGATGAATAATATGATCACCACTGCCTGCACCGGGTTAAATGTGCCAGCGCAACTGAGTCGGCGAACGTTTGCCTTGAGCCAATGGGTGCGCGATCGCATGGAAACGGTTTATCCCAATCATCCGGGATTTCAACTGTCTAAAAATCCGTCGGTGACGTTTCCCACAACTCCACCTGAGCCTTTGCCCGATGCCCTGATTGGACAGAAATGGATCTTTGCCACCTTAGAGGCAAGCGCCTTTGACGACATGAGCGACTGGGCGATCGACTTCGGCGAATCGTTTCCGCTCAAACTAGCAGGGCTGGCTCCCAATACGCCCATTCCGGGGCTGATTATCTATTCATCTCGCGCGATGCCGATGGCAGCCTGGATGTCAGGGCTAGAAATGGCGGCGATAAAGTTTGACCCCGATGCCCCAACGCGATTGATGTTAGAAACCGGAGTCAGCGATCGCTGGATTCTCACCAGTCTCGACCCCAAAACCCAACCCGAAGCAAAACAGTTTGAAGCGGCTAAACAAGCCTCGAATCAGGTTCACTTTCTAGCGATTCAGACCGACCCTCAAGTGGAAGCCTTTGCGGGATTCTGGTTATTACAGGATGTCACTTTAGCGTAGGCTAACGATAGGTAAGGCGATGTGCAACTTTTCCTAAACGCTTGAAGATACTGCCCTCACCCTAGCCCTCTCCCCAAGGAGAGGGAACCGGGCGGTCTCTGAAAGTTCTTCTCCCTGGGGAGAAGGGTTGCGAGGGCTTCGCCCCGCCGCGCGAGGAGGGCAAATCATTAGTTGCACATCGCATTATGCGTAGAGTTCTCACACCTTGTAGGATATGCTACCAGAACAATTGCTGGAACTAGCCGCTCGATCGGGCGCAGATGCAGCAGAAGTCTTTCAGTCTCGATCGTTGTCTCGTCCTGTTTTTTTTGAGGCAAACCGACTCAAACAGCTCGAAAGTGCCGACTCAGAAGGAACAGCACTGCGACTCTGGAAAAATGGATGTCCGGGTTTAGCTGTGGCTTACGGTCCCGTAGCGGCTCAAGCACTCGTCGATCGCGCCCTTGCCCTTAGCCAACTCAACGAACCTGAGGATGTGGAGTTAGCTCCTGCATCGCGATTGATCTATCCCAACTTGGGAGAAACCGTCTCAGTTGAAACTCTCGTGGAGTGGGGAAAACAGGCGATCGAGTTGGTACGAGATCACTATCCCGATGTGCTGTGCGCGAGTGGCTGGGAATGTGAATCAGAAACGACTCGGTTAATCACCTCAAATGGAATGGACTGCGGCTACACAGACACAACCTTGAGCGGTTATTTAGAAGTGGAATGGGTGCGGGGAGATGATTTTCTTAACGTCAGCGATGGGCAAACGCTGCGAGATAGTCTCAATCCGGCT
>JBBRMC010000728.1:0-2411 GCA_038231055.1 Leptolyngbyales cyanobacterium | reverse complement strand
CTACCCCGGTGCTGCAAATTCAAGCGATTCATGCCAACAAAGACAACGGGTTAGAAGCCGTTGCGGGCGTAGATTTGACCGTCAACAGTGGTGAGATTGTCGGCATCGCGGGCATCTCTGGCAATGGTCAGCGTGAATTAGTCGAAGTGTTAGCAGGTCAGCGCATCGCCACGGGTGGACAGGTGTTGATCAACGGCGAAGTCTATCGAGCCAGCCGCAACGAGATGTTTCACCATCGAGTCTTTGTGCTGCCAGAAGAGCCGCTCAAAAATGCCTGCGTCCCTCACATGAGTGTGGCGGAGAATTTGGCACTGCGGACGTTCGATCGTCCTCCTCAAGCCAAGGGCTGGATGCTGCTGTTTAAGCCGATTCGAGAGGCGGCTCAGGGGTTAATCAAAACTTTTAAGATCAAAACGCCTTCCCCCGAAACTCCGGTTAGCAATCTCTCTGGGGGCAATGTTCAACGTACAGTTTTGGCGCGAGAGCTTTCCTCCGATCACATTAAACTTCTGATTGCTGCAAATCCCTGTTTTGGTCTAGACTTTGCTGCCGTTGATTATATTCACGGTGAAATCTTAGAGGCTCGAAATCGCGGAGTTGCAGTGCTGTTGGTCAGCGAAGATTTAGATGAGTTGCTGAAATTGTCTGATCGCATCCTCGTGATCAGTGAAGGCAAATTTGCCTATGAAAGCCCGATCGCTGAGGCTGATTTTGCCTCGATCGGACGCAGCATGGCAGGACATTAAATCGATGACGTTTATCTCTGCACAGCCCTATGACTACGAATTGCCCGAAGACAGCAACATTGCGCTAATCGTCATTGATATGCAGCGCGACTTTATGGAAGTGGGCGGATTTGGTGACATTTTAGGCAACGATGTCAGCCTGTTACAAGCGATCGTGCCGACTCTTAAACGGTTATTAGACGGCTGTCGATCGCGGCACCTTCCTATTTTTCACACGACTGAAGGACATCAACCCGATTTGTCAGACTGTCCCGTCTCAAAGCTCAAACGGGGGAAGGGGAAACTGACGATCGGAGATGCTGCCCCAATGGGACGCATTCTCGTCTTGGGCGAACCGGGGAACGGCATCATTCCCGAATTGGCACCGCTTCTAGGCGAAATAGTGATTCCGAAACCTGGCAAAGGCGCGTTCTACAACACCAATTTAGAACCGTTGTTAAAAGAGCGCAACGTGACCCACCTGCTGATCACCGGGGTGACCACTGAAGTCTGTGTGCAAACGACCATGCGAGAAGCCAACGATCGCGGCTATGAGTGTCTTTTAGTCGAAGATGCGACCGAGAGCTACTTTCCAGAATTTAAGCGATCGACCTTAGAGATGGTGCGTGCTCAAGGCGGCATCGTCGGCTGGACTGCCACCACCGATCAAGTCTTGCAAGGGTTGCAAACCTGGAAATCAGCTCCAGCGATCGGGTAGTGAAGCTGTGATCGTCCATATTGGACGGCTCGCCGTCCATCGTCTCGGCGCTCGGAGTCTTAAAAATCTCGTATGATCGTCATCTGTTTGAGGCTGATGCTAGTTATTACTTTTTTGGAACAGAACAGTTTCAACTGCTAAAGTCCTGTGCTGACCGACTATAGTCCGATCTTCCCTACACTCACATACATTTATAAACCTGCGGTGACAGCACTCGGCTCAGAGACAACGTTTGCCGCTAGGGTGTGAGATTCTTCGGCTAACTTTAGAGCTTCGATCGCAGCAACCTCGTCCTGATAAACTGCTAAATCAAACCAGAATGTCGTTCCGACTCCAACTTCGCTGACAAGACAGACTCGGCTGCGGTGACGTTGAACAATGTTGCGGACGATCGAGAGTCCTAAGCCTGTCCCTTCTAGGGTGTGAACTCGATTTTCGACTCGAAAAAATCGCTCAAAAATCGCGTTTTGGTCTTCTTGGTCAATGCCAATACCTGTATCAGCAATCTCGATTCGCACGACTTCTGGAGCCTGTAAATGAGCACGAATCATCACCTTGCCGCCCGCTTCGGTAAACTTGAGGGCGTTGCCCACCAGATTTGCAAACACCTGCAAGAGCAAATCATAATGTCCTAAAACTGGAGGCAGATCATCCTCTACTTCTTGCAGCAACTCGATGCCTTTGTCTCTAGCATTGAGTTGATAAGTGCGGAGAATTTGCTCGATCGGCTGTGCTAAATCGACGGCTTCTAGATTGTAGATTTTGCATGACTCTAGACGCGACAGATCTAACACATCATTGACGAGACGAGTCAAGCGATCGGTCTCTCGATTTGCCGTTTATAAAAACTCTTGCCGTTCTACCTCGGTAAATTCTTCGCCATATTCATAGAGCGTTTCGAAAAACGACTTGATGTTAAACAGCGGCGTTCTCAACTCGTGAGACACATTGCTAATAAACTGACTTTT
>JBBRMC010000727.1:0-2414 GCA_038231055.1 Leptolyngbyales cyanobacterium | reverse complement strand
TTAACCCGCGTTCACCGGAAACTCTCCTGGTCGGATCGAGAGGGTCACAGTCTGACCACTCCGGTTGACTTGAAGCGATACGTTACTCCCGATCGTGCTGGCTTCTACCGCTTGCTGCACATCATTTGCCGAAGCAATCGCTCGACCATTGATGGACTGGATCACATCTCCTTTTTGCAGCCCTGCTTGAGCGGCTGGCGAGTTGCGAATGATGTTAGTAATCAGTGCGCCTCGATCGGTCTTCACATTGATGCCTAAGTCGCGATCGCGGTTAAGAAGTTCTCTCGTTGCTGCCGATAGATCCGTCATCTCAACCCCCAAATAGGGGTGATCGACCGAGCCTTTGCTGATCAGTTGGTTGGCAATTTGCTGTGCCTTGTTAATCGGAATCGCAAACCCTAACCCTTGAGCACCACCGCCAATAATAGCTGTGTTGATGCCAATCACCTGACCACTTTGATTGAGGAGTGGTCCTCCCGAATTGCCAGGGTTGATCGCCGCATCAGTTTGAATAAAGTTAGTGCGACGATCGGGCGCTCCAATTTCGCTGCTTGATCGTCCGGTGCCGCTCACAATACCCGCCGTAACCGTGTTGTCTAACCCAAGGGGATTACCAATCGCGATCGCCCATTCTCCCGGTCGAAGTTGGTCAGAGTTTCCGATCGTCACCGTTGGTAGATTGTTCGCCTGAATCTTCACCACTGCTACATCTGTTAGTTTGTCTTCTCCAACCACCTGCCCAGTGAATTCGCGCCCGTCTTTGAGTTTGACGGTAACTTGATCGGCACCATCTACCACATGGGCGTTGGTCATCACCAATCCATCTGATTTGACAATAAATCCTGACCCGGTGCCGCGTGCAATCTGCTGTCCTGATATAGACGATCGACTGTTCACCCTACGCGAAGAGTTAATTCGCACCACCGAAGACCCCGTTTTATCAACGGCTGCTGAAATAAAGTTTCCGTTGTCAGCGTTGGTTAACCCAGCAGGTGCTTGAGCAATTAACGGCTGGGTTTGCACCGCATTGGTTGGGTTGAGTTGCGTACCAATCAAAGCAGACAGCGCACCAACTGAGACAAGAGAGAAAGACGCGATCGACTTTTTTAGAAAATTAGAAGCCATTTCAGAATTACCTAGGAAAAAGGATGGATTAACCATTGAAGCGAATGTTTCTGATCCGCACCCACAGGATCACTACACTGAATGCGCCCTTGAGGATTCACTTTGCACAATCCGTGCCTACATCAAGATCGACCCTCACATTTACTATTGTGATTAATTCATGTGACAAAGAAATTTCAAGCTTTAGATGTTTCTAAGGCATTTTAAGAAACTTGAGGTCGGTTCAGGTCTTTTGACGCGTTTGCTGGAGAGATTAAAAACATTTGATTGTTAGCTGTCCATTAGAGAATGATTAGGTGCTTTTTGAAGCCTTTATAGAGCAATGCTTCTAGAATTATCTACCTTATTCTCTGACGACTAACAAAATAGTCGTTACACCAGCGTTGATGGAATTAAACACAATCCCTTTTGATGGTCAAGAGTGAGACAGAGCAAAAAATAGCGTGTAGAACCCTTGCTTGGTGATTCTAGTTTTAGGATTAAATCGTAGTCCAGTTTCCTGGAGCTGATGGGCAATACTGGACTCGAACCAGTAACATCCTGCTTGTAAGGCAGGCGCTCTACCATTGAGCTAATCGCCCGATTTGTTAAACCCATTGTATCAGATAGTGCCAGTTGTCTATAGGATTTAATTTAGGATTCTTCGCGCCTTTACCCTCATGCCTTCTGGTCGCACTCATGACAGCATCACCCTCTGGAGCTTGCCCCTCGTCGCTGGAAGTGCCTTTGCGCTGACTCAAAGTGGCAACTTGACCCTCGTAGTCGCGGGCGCGTTTTTGGTTGGCGGATTGATGTTTGGACCTGATTTAGACATCTACTCACAACAATATAAACGTTGGGGACTTTTGCGATGGATCTGGCTGCCCTACCGTAAGAGTATGCGCCACCGATCGTTCTTTTCTCACGGGCTGATTGTGGGCACGATCGTGCGAATTTTTTATCTCTCAGTTTGGGTTGCGATCGCAGGAACTATTCTAATTTTGAGTGTCGCGATCGTTCAACAGCTTTTGGGCATGATCGATCACTGGCAACCTTTGGCTCATCACAGATTTGAAACCAGTATTGCAATGCTTAGACAGTCACTACAGCAATATCCGGGTGAATGGCTCGCAGGCACGATCGGATTGGAGTTAGGTGCCCTTAGCCACAGTGCTAGTGATTGGCTGGTGTCTGCCTATAAAAAGAAAATGAAAAAACTTGGCAAAAAACGAGCGAAAGGATGAGCGATAAAGTAGAGATTGTCATGAAGGACTTACCATGATTCCATCAAACCAAACTGCAACGCTCGA
>JBBRMC010000726.1:0-2420 GCA_038231055.1 Leptolyngbyales cyanobacterium | reverse complement strand
TTTGAGGAAATCAATAACTTCGAGAACTATCTCGTCAAGAACGGGACAGTGATCCTGAAATTTTTCCTGAATGTCTCCAAAGAAGAACAAAAGAAACGCTTTTTAGAACGAATCGATCGCCCTGAGAAAAACTGGAAATTCACCACCAATGATGCTAAGGAGCGCACCTTTTGGGATGACTACATGACTGTTTACGAAGACATGTTCAATCACACTAGCACAGAGTGGGCACCCTGGCACATCATCTCAGCCGATCATAAATGGTTTACTCGCCTTGCTGTAGCAGGAATCATTTATTTCCAGCTGAAGGAACTCAATCTCAACTATCCCAAGGTCAGCAAAGAAAAACACCAAGAACTTTTGCAAGCAAAGGCAATGCTTGAGAGCGAGATCTGAAGACGGCGAGCCTTTCACGATAACTCACGATAGCAAAAACAAAAGGAAGATCTATCATGAAATCCAGTACCAATAGCTCCAAAGCTCCCAAAGCGCCCAAAGCGCAGCCCGATGCCAAAGACGATTTGAAATCTCTGCCGCTACCAGAAGTGCAGAAAAGATTAGAGTCGTCACCAGATGGTCTCCGGCAAGCCGAGGCAAAAAAGCGCCTGACTAAAAATGGACCAAACGAGATTGAGGAAAAGAAGACTAACCCACTCCTGAAATTCCTGACCTATTTCTGGGGGCCGATTCCGTGGATGATCGAAGTCGCAGTGATTTTGTCAGGTGTGGTGCGACACTGGCCAGATTTTTTCATCATTCTCCTTTTACTATTGACCAATGCGGTGGTCGGCTTCTGGGAGGAGCGTCAGGCAGGTAATGCGATCGCTGCTTTGAAGGCTAAACTTGCGACTCAGACTCAGGTGAAACGTGATGGGAAATGGGTTACTATACCAGCGCGTGAACTGGTGTCGGGCGATGTCATTCGGCTTCGCTTGGGTAACATTGTGCCAGCCGATGCCCGCTTGCTGGATGGCGATTCAATGTCGATCGATCAGTCTACGCTGACGGGCGAATCTCTACCCGCCACACGCAACTCTGGCGACGCGGTATTCTCTGGCTCGATCGTTCGTCGGGGTGAGAGCAATGCCCTGGTCTATGCCACAGGTACCAAAACCTATTTCGGTAAGACGGCGCAACTGGTGCAGGAAGCTCATACAGACAGCCATTTCCAAAAGGCAGTTCTAAAGATTGGCAACTACCTGATCGTCCTCGCGCTCGTACTGGTGACGTTGATTATTATTGTTGCGCTCTTCCGTCATGACCCGCTCCTCAATACGTTACAGTTTGCTCTGGTGCTGACTGTTGCCTCGATTCCTGTCGCCATGCCAACCGTATTGTCGGTGACGATGGCAGTTGGTGCGCGCCAATTGTCCAAGAAAAAAGCGATCGTTAGTCGGCTAGTAGCGATCGAGGAATTGGCTGGCGTGGACGTGTTATGCGCGGACAAAACTGGCACTCTGACCCAGAACAAGCTGACCTTGGGCGATCCATTTAGTGTGAACAATATCCCCGCCGATCAAGTAATTTTTAATGGCGCACTGGCATCAAGTGCAGACAATGACGACACGATCGATCTCGCTGTTCTAGACGGACTCAAAGATAAGGATTCGTTAAACACTTATAAGGTTGTTCACTTCACTCCCTTCGATCCGGTGCATAAACGCACCGAAGCAACCGTGAAAGGTGCGGATGGCAAAACGTTCAAAGTGACCAAGGGCGCACCTCAGGTAATTCTAGCATTGTCAGCGAATGCTGACAAGGTGAAGCCTGCTGTCGAAAAGGCAGTCAACGAATTTGCAAACCGCGGCTTTCGCTCATTGGGTGTGGCGCGAGCGGAGAGTGACGACAAATGGCAATTTATGGGTGTGTTACCGCTGTTTGATCCGCCTTGGGACGATGCTGAATCAACGATCGCTAGCGCAGTCAAGATGGGCATCAAAATCAAGATGGTGACAGGCGATGCCATTGCGATCGCCCAAGAAACCGCTAAGAAACTGGGGCTGGGTACAAACATTCTCGATGCGAGTGGTCTAGGCGATACCAAGCATCAAGAAACGGCAGCAGTGACGGAGTTGATCGAAAAAGCCGATGGTTTTGCTCAGGTGTTTCCTGAACATAAGTTTCATATTGTAGATGTTCTACAAAAACACGATCACATCGTCGGCATGACGGGGGATGGAGTCAATGATGCCCCCGCATTGAAGAAAGCTGACTGCGGCATCGCCGTTTCGGGAGCAACAGACGCGGCGCGGGCAGCAGCCTCGATTGTGCTGACAACGCCGGGATTGTCAGTGATTATTGACGCCATCAAGGAGAGTCGCCGCATTTTCCAACGGATGAACAGCTACGCCATCTATCGCATCGCTGAGACGCTGCGTGTATTGTTGCTGATGACGCTGGCGATTTTGGTGTTTAACTTT
>JBBRMC010000725.1:0-2432 GCA_038231055.1 Leptolyngbyales cyanobacterium | reverse complement strand
CTTATTGACTCATCAGGAAGATTATATATTCAGTTAATAATCGTGCAGTAATCTTCATCTAAAAATTGCCTGAATGGTCAACCGTGAAAAGACTTTGTTTAAAGTTAAATGTCGAACGTTGTTGTTTTGATACATTTTTTAGAGTCTTCTGAGACAGCTTATATGATGAAGTCGTCAGACCACTACCAGCACTTCAACTCAGGGTGGATGTGCCTTTGCTAGACAAAGATCACCCAGATGGGTACCATCAATATCGATTAAATACTTGAGAATTAGTTGTATCACAAATTACTCACTGCGATCGTGATTACTCAACCTAATACATTAACCACCTTTCCCAAAATCGACACTTGGATACAAGAGTGATTTATCAATCAGCGAACTGATGCTGATTGAGTCTCAGGTGAAAAACTTATGGCAAACCTGCAATCTATTCATGCCGTTGGTGAATCGCTGCGGAACTATCTGCGGAATACCTATCCGTCTAGTGCCTTCGCTGGGTTACCAACGTTTGATATTCAGCTACTCTCTAGCGGTGAATTAGCCACCCTAGACGAGCCAACTAACACGCTGTCACTGTTTCTGCATCGCGTCACGGTAAACGAGCATCTGCGAAGGAGCAGACCCAACAACTCAACTCAACTTGGAGTGCCTTTATCAGTCGATTTGCACTATCTCATGACCGTTTGGGCAGACAGCGCTCTAGCAGAACATTTGGTTTTGGCATGGGCAATGCGGCAATTTCACACGCGCTCAATTTTAGATGCGTCGTCTCTATCTCCAGAAGCGGGATGGCAACCTGAAGACACGGTTCAACTCATTCCGGTCGATTTAAGCAATGAAGATATTATGAGAATCTGGGATCGGCTCAAACCCTCGTATCGTTTGAGCGTCGCTTATATAGCCAGAGTTGTGAGCATTGATGTCGATCGCCAAGAGGCGGGTCGCCCTGTGGTGGCAACGCGGTTTGGAATGGACGATCGGGAGGCACTGCCATGACGCTGGTTCAGGTCGATCGTCGAGTGTTAGGGGCACTTCAGCTTGTCGATGCCACAACTGGATTGCAGATTCAGCGACGGCTGCAAGTCAGCGGAAGTGGTGTGCATCTGGTGTGGAATCGCAATGGTTATGCCGTGATTTATGCAGCAGAGGGACTGCAAGCCTATAGCGAAAGCTTTCTAGCGCCAGCGAGTCCTGCTTTAGAAACCGTGTCGATTCAGGTCAGCACGATCGACCCAGACGGGCATTATTTGCCCAGGCAGGTGACGATTAAGCTCCCTCGTGATGCTGATCCTGCAAATGTCAGCGCAGTGGGTTCTCTCTTTCAGCCGATTAGAGTTGCGGTTTATCGATCACCTGCGGCTCAAGTGGCATCCGGTTGGGCAGTCATTCGTGCCACTGTGATCGAGAAAACCACCCGCCAGCGTTTACCCTGGGCATTAATTCGCGTGGTGCAATCGTCTCCGGCTAGGGTGACGTTGAGTTTAGCAGATTGGCGGGGTGAAGCCTTGGTTGGCGTTCCTGGAATCCCAGTGACAACGCCCGGTGCAGGAGTAGGTGCCGTTTTAGTAAATGAGATTGATGTCACCTTAGAGATTGTTTTTAATCCGCTTTTAACTACGATTCCAGTCACATCTGATTTATTCGGTTTAACCGATCCCAATGCTGGCTATTTGCCTGACCCTGATGATTTAGAGGCAAAGCGAGCCAGTCTGCGATCGGGCAGTCTTCCCTACAAACTCGCCTCTGGGCGCGATCATGCAGACACGTTAGCCATTACTTTGGCGTAGAGTTGCGCCTCATTTCTACAAGGAGAAACCACAGTGCCTGAATACTTAGCTCCCGGTGTTTATGTTGAAGAAACCAGTTTCCGCGCCAATTCAATCTCAGGCGTAGGAACCAGCACGACCGCTTTTGTGGGTGCGACCTTAAAAGGACCCTTTGGCGGGGTTCCAGAATTAATCACTAGCTTTGGCGAATTTGAGCGCGTCTATGGCGGGTTAGATGACCTCAACGGTAAAACGAACTATATTGCCCATGCGGTGCGCGTTTTCTTTGATAACGGCGGCTCACGGCTCTATGTTTCTCGGGTTGTCTCTGCCAGCGCCATGGCTGCTCAATCGGAAGATCTACTGGCTAGTGCCACCGATGAAGCGCGATTTGTGGCGCGATTCAAGGGCACTGGCGGCAATGGTGAAGTCTTGCTTTATCAGAAAGAAACGCCTGTCAGTGCTGGCACGATCGCCAACGCGCCTTTAGGAAGCATCGTGCGAGTCAAAGGGACAGACACCAAGTATTACCTCAAACAAACCGATCTCAAAGCGGCAGGCGATTGGAAAGACTCGGCGGACGCTGCGTTGACCGATGCCATTTTAGGCACAAGTCCCGCACCCCAGTTAGACCTGCTGACGCTGACGGTGGTGACTCGTGAT
>JBBRMC010000724.1:0-2438 GCA_038231055.1 Leptolyngbyales cyanobacterium | reverse complement strand
TCACTCATTAACCTTCTAAGTACGTATGGGGCGTGACCCCTCACAGACTCGTTTCTAACTCTTAAACAAGCTATAGCATCGAGGATTAGCGATTTATGCCTCCTGTCACTCAAAGTTTTTCAATCTAAACTACTTAGGGACACTTAGTTTCTATACCTAAAAAGACTAGCTAAATAAACGGTTAGCGCCCTACCACTACTTAGTCGGCAATTTGTTGCGTTCAAAAATTCGATCGATTGAAGTTGAACAAGAAAAAGCAGCCATCCTTTGAGAATAGCTGCTTCTAGTTGCATTCCACTGAATCTAAAACTGAAAAACGTTAAATATCTAAGTCTGCCAGGTTCATCTTAGATCCATAGGTTTCGATAAACTCACGGCGCGGGGCAACCCGATCACCCATCAGCACGGTGAAGACTCGATCGGCTTCGGCAGCATCCTCAATTTCAACACGCTTGAAGGTGCGAGTATCAGGATTCATCGTGGTGTCCCAAAGCTGCTGAGGCATCATTTCACCCAGACCTTTGAAACGCTGAATCGTATAGTTTGCATTCGCCGGGAACTCTGCAATTCTCGCATCGCGTTCGCGTTCGGTGTAGCAGTAATAGTGGTTGCGACCTCGCTCAATTTTATAGAGCGGCGGACAGGCGATATAAATATAGCCTTGGTCAACCATCAAGCGCTGATAGCGATAGAAGAAGGTGAGCAGCAGCGTCCGAATGTGTGCTCCGTCTACGTCTGCGTCAGTCATGATCACGATGCGGTGATAGCGCAGTTGAGACGAGTCAAATTCTTCACCTTTGATGCCCAGACCCAACGCCGTAATCAATGCCTGAATTTCGGTATTTTTGTAGATCTTGGAGTCGTCGGTTTTCTCAATGTTGAGAATTTTTCCCCGCAACGGCAGAATGGCTTGGAACCGTCGATCGCGCCCCTGTTTCGCAGATCCGCCTGCCGAATCGCCTTCTACGATAAAGATTTCAGATTCGCTAGGGTCGCGAGAAGCACAGTCTGCCAGCTTTCCCGGTAGCGTAGACGATTCTAAAACAGACTTACGTCGAACCAGTTCTCGTGCCCGTCTAGCAGCTTCGGCGGCGTTAAATGCCTGAATCGCTTTTTCTAAAATCGCATCTGACACAGCCGGACGGAATTGAAGATACTCGGTCAAGACTTCGCCGACGAGGGAATCGACGATGCCGCGAACTTCAGTGTTGCCTAGTTTGGTCTTCGTTTGTCCTTCAAATTCGGGATCGGGGACTTTGACTGAAATCACGCCCGTCAGACCTTCGCGGATGTTCTCCCCCGCTAAGTTTGGCTCTCCTTCTTTGATTTTGTTGCGCTTACGAGCGATCGCGTTCAACGTTCTCGTCAAAACGGCTTTTAGACCTTCTAAGTGAGTGCCGCCGTCGATCGTGCGAATGTTGTTGGCGAAACCAAGAATATTATCAGTGTAGGCATCGACGCACCATTGCAGCGAAACTTCAACGTGAACATTGTTGCGCTCACCCTGCACATAGATAACTTCTTCATGCAAAGGCTGCTTGTCGCGGTTCATGTAGCTGATATATTCGCGGATGCCACCTTCGTAGAAGTAGGTTTCGACGTGGGGCTGTCCGTCTTCGAGAGAGGCGGGACGGCTGTCGGTGAAGGTGATTCTCACGCCGCCATTTAAGTAGGCGAGTTCGCGGAGCCGTCCGGCGATCGTGGCATAGTCAAACTCAATGCCATTTACGAAGATCGTCGTGTCGGGCAGAAACGAGACAGACGTTCCGGTACGGGATGGTTCGGGGCTGGGCTTTATCTTCAACTCGCCGATGGCGATGCCGCGCTCAAAGCGCTGAGTGTGAATTTTTTTCTCACGCCAAACCGTGACCTCGACCCACTCAGAAAGGGCATTGACGACCGAGATCCCGACTCCGTGCAAACCGCCGGAGACTTTATATCCACCGCCGCCAAACTTGCCGCCTGCGTGGAGGATGGTCATCACCGTTTCGAGGGCAGACTTCCCGGTTCGGGGGTGAATGTCGGTGGGAATGCCGCGCCCGTCGTCTGTGACCGACACTGAGCCATCTTCGTTAATAGCGACTTGAATGTTTTTGCAATATCCTGCCAGCGCTTCGTCAACCGAGTTGTCTACAACCTCGTAAACTAAGTGATGAAGCCCTCGCGGACCGGTGGTGCCAATATACATTCCCGGTCGCTTACGAACAGGCTCAAGACCTTCGAGGACTTGAATCTGATCAGCACCGTAATTTGTCGTCATAGTTGAAGCGCTCCCTTGGGCGGTCTGAAACTCTCTAATGAATTCAGAGGACAAAATCTATAGAAATTCTAACACAAAAGGCTTATGAGCGATTTTGAGCCACTATCAAGCGAAGTTTATTAGAGGGATGGATCAGCCTATTTTGCCTGAAGAAACGAATTCCGATCGCATCTTTTTA
>JBBRMC010000723.1:0-2438 GCA_038231055.1 Leptolyngbyales cyanobacterium | reverse complement strand
GAGTTGTAATGTCACAAACTTGCAGCGATTTGGACAAGCAGCTTGCTTTTCGGGCTAACCGTAGGGATTTGAGTTCGTGACATTAGGATGGTCGCGTTCGATCGCTTGCGTCACCCAGATTCCTAAACATTGCCCTCGCTTGAAAGGGCATTAATCTCCTCATCACACAATCTCTTCATTTTGAATCGAAAGAACACAATTTCTCTACGCCGTTCTCAGGGATGGCGGTTTTTGAACTAGCCTCTCCTAATGAACGAGTAGCCAGCCGTAGGTCAAAACGCCTAACCCTGCAACTCCGACGATCGCTTCTCGCTGCTCATTCCACAGGCGGCGGAGTCCGCTAAATAAGTAGGCGAACGACTCGCGGCGCGATCGACTCAAATCCGTCATTAGTTCTTTAACTCTGGCATTGACTTCGGTGACCGATACCTCGCCTCGTTGGTAATCGGCTTCAAGTTCGTCTAACTTGTGCCAATAGTCGCGAGTTGCCTCCATCAGGTCAGGAATCATAGCTGAAATTCTTCTCATTGTGAAGTTATATTGTAATGTAACGCAATCGTCGCAATGGGAAGTCTGCAATTAGGTCGAGTGTTACGGGGCTGTCGCATTCCGATAGAAGGATTTCATCTCAGCAAACCAGCTTTGACGAGATTGATCCCACGCGTAAAACATATGCCCACCTTGATAGTGCGTCAGTTTTAGATTAGGTCGAATCTCAGGATCAAGTTTCATCAAATCGGCTAAGTGATGGGAGGCAAAATAGGGAGTGACGAGATCAAAAAGTCCGTGGGTAATATAGACATGCATGTATGGGTTGAGCGTCATTCCGACTCGCAAATCGTCGATCGAGCCGAGGTCTAATTCTCCTTTTAAGTCAAACTTCCAGGCTTTAAAGGTTTCGAGATTGAGCAGGTGATATGACAAGTCAGTCTCAACGCCTAACGTGTCGCGCAATTGGCTGTTGATCGCTCCGGTAAATAGGCGATCGAGTCCGTCGAGGGTTGGGTCGATGCCTTGGTAGGTGGTGCGATCAGGAAAGGGGTCGATCGCGGTAATCGATGCATCATAGAGTCCGACTATGCGCTGCTGATCGCGGAGCAGTTCTCTCGAAAATACGTCGATGCCGACTCGTCCGGCTTGTCGCTCGATCAGGGTCAGGGGTAAGCCAATCAGATCGGCTAACTGTTGATAGACTGTGCGACGTTCATCGGGGGTGCTGTGATCTCCGATCGCCAGAAACGGAATCAGTGTTCTGCGGGCAAAATGCTCCGCAGCAGAGATTTGGGCAGACAAATCTCCGAGTTCACCAACCCATTGAGCGCGACCGTGATGAGCCGCTGCCGCCGCTAAAGAAGGCAACAGCGTCGCCCAAGAGGTCAGTGAGTAATCGGTTCCGCCCAGCAAACTAAACTCTAAGGCTGGAGAAATCAAGATCGCACCCGACAGTCCAACGCCAAAGTCTTGCTGGAGTTTTCGGGCAAGTCTTGCGACTCTAAATCCGCCATAGCTCTCACCTGCAATCAATACGGGAGACAGCCAACGTTTATGGTGAGACAGAAATCGTTGAATAAATTCTCCTAACGAGTTTAAGTCTCGATCGACTTCCCAAAATTCGGTTTCTTTGGGCTGAGTTGGCTCTTGATTGGGCTTCTCACTGGACTTATCGGAGGAGTCTTTATCTTTGGGTATGCTGCGGCTGAACCCTGTTCCGATCGGGTCAATAAACACGAGATCGGTGAAGCTCAACCAGCTTTCAAGATTATCGACTAGCCGCACTGGTGGCTTGGGCAACTTGCCATTCTCGCCAAACTGGATGCGCTTTGGACCCAGAGCACCCATGTGCAGATAGGCAGATGCGGCTCCTGGACCGCCGTTAAACACAAAGGTGATCGGACGGCTTGATAGGTCATCTGTTTCTGCGAGATAGGCGACGTGAAACATTTCAGCGATCGGCTTTTCTTGATCAAACAAGGTCTGCCACCTAGCAAAGGCAGTGTAGCGAATCAGTTGATCAGGAAGCGAGAGCGTGTGCTCGGTTTGACTGGATTTGCGGGGGATAGATGAGCTAGGCGTATCAGACATATCAGAATCCCGTGAGAACTGTAGCTCCTGAATTCTATAGCAATCCTATTTGAGTCGTGAGAGCCAGACTTTCCCTCTCCCTAGCCCTCTCCCTGCAGGTGTGGGAACAAGATTCTAGCTCCCTTGGGGAGAAGGGTTGGGCGAGGGCTTCGCCCCCTTCGTGAGGCTACCGTGTACACACAAGTCCTCGTCGCTTCGTTTGAGTCGGCTTATGCCCCCTAAATCCCCCAAAATTGGGGGACATTGAACAAGGTAAATGGCTTGACCTATAAAACATAGTTTCATCTCAAAGTACTCCAGAATGGGGTATTTAGGGGGCGAAAGGTTTTGGCAATGACGGAGCGGATCAACTTGTG
>JBBRMC010000722.1:0-2438 GCA_038231055.1 Leptolyngbyales cyanobacterium | reverse complement strand
GTGTGACTGATGGCTTAGTTCAAATTCCATTAACTGAGTCGCGATCGTGGGTAACTCAAAGGCGGGGCTGGGCGATCTTGGGCTGATTGGGAACTCAGTAGAAAAAACGTGGTCAAAGTGATCAGGTAGCTAGGAAGACATATTGGTCTGAAAGCTTTGTGCCTTCAGAGTTTTTAAGGTTAACGCAGGGGTGAGATGCTCAGCCAGAAGCAGCAAGCTTCCGTCTATGAGTGATACTTTTCCATCTAAATTATTTATCAAATCGAGGTTCACTACAATGTTGGGATCGCAAATTAAGACAAGTGTGCAAGTTGGCGTAGCGATGGGGGCGGTGATGCTGCTCAATGGCGCGGCGATCGCTGCACCTAGCCAAAGCGTGCTGGTCGCGCAGGCTACGTCGCCCTCAGGGGATGTGGTGGTTCCTACTGAAGGGACGGGCGGAAACCCGATTCCTGGCTCTACGATTCCTGGCTCTACGATTCCGAATCCGCCGTTGAACGGGGTGCGGTTTGCGTGCCAAAACTCTAACAGTCAATACACCGTGATGTATATGCCAGAGAGCCAGCCCAATCAAGCCTACCCTTGGGCAGTTCCGAGTGCTATGGGGGGCGGCTGGAGTTCTGATCGTCGCTGTAATGAGATTGCTCGTCGTCTAGAATCTTATCGACCCGATGGGTTGGTGGAGATGAAGACTGCGGTTGAAAATGGCTACAACACGATTTGCGTTACGACTGAGCGCGTTCCCTCTTGTCGCATTGTGTTGACGGTGCCTACGGGACAAGATCCTTTGGCAACCCGCGATCGCGTATTTCAAAACTTGACGATCGCCGATAGCGGTCAACAAACTCAAGGTGTTTTAACCTACGGGGAGAACGGCTCAAGTGGCAGCATTCTCACCCAACTGGGTGGTTTACTAGGAATTCGTGGCTTGGGAAGTAAAGGTACATTGGCTCCTAGATCTATACGCTCTAGTGACATCAATCTGAAGCCATTTCTCGATCGTAACGATGGTGGCACAGGCGAACGCTTAAATAAGGGGAGTGCAATCCGTTCTAACTCTGCGCCTCGATTGCCTCAACTGTTCCGCCGTTAGAAAGTCGCGCTCACAAGCTCATCCATTTTTCTGCCAGTTGAATCACGATCGCAATGAGTCGATCGGATTCGGCTGGCTTTGTTGTCTGGGTTAAAGTCCTGTAAAGCATCTCAACATCGTCAACTAAAAGTGTCTGACTGACCTTAAGATAGAGCGTTGGTAACATTTGTAGATCGCTGGGAGCGTCAATAGCTCATTGGTTCACGAACTATCACAACCGTTTAAACCAGGCTAATGACACTCGCTCAGGAACGTAGTCAAACATGGTAATATCCCTGATGCTGCCATGTTAAGAATTAGTGACATTCAGCCTCAACGCTCTCAGAAGTCTCCCCCTGTGGACGACTCTTCGCTTAAACTACTTGCATAAACTTTTTTAACAAAGGCTGAAATTTGATTGAACGGATCTGAGCGACTTCATCAATGAAATAGCCCTTTTGCCCCCAGTCTCAGTTAGACAAAGCATTTCTAAATCGGAACTCTTCCCGATTTACTGTTTTAAACACTTAGTTATTATCTCACTCACCTTCACTCCTTAGTAGTCCTTCTGGATTCTGTTCATGCAATTGCAACCTTCCCAGCGTAGAACCAAAATTGTGGCGACGATCGGTCCGGCGACCAGTAGTCCAGAAGTCTTGCGAGAACTAATCGAAGCTGGGGCAACCACGCTGCGTCTCAATTTTTCTCACGGCAGCCACGACGATCATTTACGAAGCATTCGACTGATTCGGCAAATTTCCTATGATTTAAACCAGCCGGTCGGCATCTTGCAGGATCTGCAAGGACCTAAAATTCGGTTGGGACGGTTTGAAGATGGTCCGATCGTGCTCAAGAAGGGCGATCCCTTTACTCTGACAAGCCGACTGATTCCCGGTACTCAAGAGATTAGCTCGGTCACTTATGACTTGCTGGCTGATGAAGTGCCTGCGGGTGCCACGATCTTGCTTGATGACGGCAGAGTCGAGATGAAGGTGGAGTCGGTCGATCAGGTTGACCGATCACTGCATTGTCGAGTCGTCGTCGGCGGACCGCTTTCTAACAACAAAGGGGTAAACTTCCCGGGGGTTTATCTCTCAATCAAAGCGCTCACCGATAAGGATCGCAAAGATTTAGTCTTTGGTTTAGATCAAGGTGTAGATTGGGTTGCGCTAAGTTTTGTTCGCAATCCTCAAGATGTTTTAGAAATCAAAGAACTGATTTCTAGCGCCGGAAAAGCCGTTCCAGTAATCGTCAAGATTGAAAAACACGAAGCGATCGAGCAGATGGAAGCCATTCTCTCGATCTCAGATGGGGTGATGGTGGCGCGGGGCGATTTGGGCGTTGAGCTTCCCGCCGAAGATGTGCC
>JBBRMC010000721.1:0-2441 GCA_038231055.1 Leptolyngbyales cyanobacterium | reverse complement strand
GTCACCCCTTTTAGTCTCAGTAATGTGTCGCGTAGTTCGTCGATCACTAATAGGGATGGATTCTCAGCGCTGGATGTGGTTGAGGTCCAATCTATGTAGAGTTTATAAATTGAACGAGCAGCAACGATCGGGTCTGCTCCTGTTTCAAGGGATGGGTTGATATGTTGGTCTGACCATTGCCAGTACCAGTCTTCTTCATTGAATTGCTTGATGGTGCAGGAACCAAGCCAGGATTTAGGCTGTTGCTGTTTAAAGCCCATCATCATGGCGGCGGCAACAATTCCTTTTCCAGTTCGCGGCGGGGCACAGAGAAAAGTACAACGGAGATTGTTCAGAAAGTGCGTCGCAACATCTGTCATTTTCGAGGAACGAGAGACTGATTCTTGAACTTGAGATTCCGCCTTTAGAGCGATCGCGGGACTTACAAAGGATGGGGCGATCGCGGGACTTGTTACTTCTACAGGTGATGTACTCTCTGCTTCTAGGGCTTCAAATAGTTCACGATCGGCTTCTGGTAAATACTCTAGAAAGTTGCCTCGGTTGATATCTTGGAATGCTTGAAGTCTATTTTGTCGTTGAGTTTGAAATTGTTCGTAGGTGAGGAGCGCGAGTACAACCGGAATGATCAAACTTCCGCCAGTGACGGCCCAGGCGATTCCAGTCAGAACTAAGCCACTAATAATGGTTTGGGCGTAGTTTTCTTGTTGAGCGGTGTGGATTTGGGCGATTTGTCGGGCGGCTTCATTCGGCGCGATCGTTCCACTTTCAATCCCTTGAATCAGACGCAGTGCGGTTTTTGACGGTAAGCTGTTCATAATTCATATTTTGGAATAAGCCCCGGAAATAACGTTATTTCCGGGGTATTTTCTTAGGTAACTTCGGTTCGTTGTGCCATCGCTTCATTCAAAATATCCAACGCGATCGATAACATCTTCCACACTTCGTAAAGAATTTCAATGCCAAACATCGTGGCCAAAGCTGCGACCACATTGAACCAAGCGATATCGTTGAATGACGGTGAAACGAGGAAAATACCCAGCCGATCGTAGCCGCCCACGATCGGTGGATAGTAGCCGAAACAGAGAATCCCATCAATGACGTAGGCGATCGCCCGCGCATTTTGCATTCGTTCAATCCATTCCAACGGGATGTTATTAAACCGCTGTTTCAACTGACGAAGCATGGGAGTATCGGTGCTTTTGAAGGCGATCGATTTGAAACGAACTACCCAAGACATCAGGACAAGTAGCGCTTCTGGATCGTTTAACACGAGCTTCGGCAACATTTGTTGGCCTTGGAGAATTGCCCAAAGTAGACAACCCAGAACGAAGGTGGTGGCGATCGCTCCGGTGGTGAAGAGATAACCAATCAATGGGATATTTCCAATCACGCTGAGAATCTTGTTATCGGCCAAGCCCGAACCAAGCCAGTTGACGATGTTGATATAGGGCTTGATATTCGCAAATGCTAGACAGCCAACTCCGATGAGTAGGCAGAAGCGAAGGAATTGGATCAGCCAATGAGTGCCAGATTTTTGAGAGTTTGGGACAGAAGTTGTGGATGCTTCTGGCTCTTCGGATTCAAACCCGTAATGATCTGGATTGGCTGAGCTTTTGGGTTTACGTTTCTGGGCTTCTTGTTGGACACGGGCTTTCAGCGTTTCAAATAGATTTTTTAGATCGATCGGTTGGTTCATGTTCATGATGTTTACCGTTGAGAGGGCATGGTGTAACGTGTTCCTCGGTATCGTTTCGCAGCGTTGGCGATGAGATTTCGATCGTTCGTGAATGCCGTTAGTCCGACGATCGGAGTTAGCGGATCAACAGAATTTGCAATGATTTCTCCGGTTAAACCATTGCTATCACAGACCACATTGCCAACGGATAGCGGCACTTTTCGGACAGAATCCATCACGGGCATTCCTTCGGTAATCGCTGTCAGTTGAGTTTTATCTGATGAGGCAACAACCATTAAGCAGCCGGATTCGTACCGTTGGCGGGCGATCGTATCCTTCTGTTTAGCCAGGTCTTGGGACAGGCGAAGTTTATTCGCTTCTTGGTCTTGGGTGGCACGAGTTTGGCGATTAGTTTCTCCTTGGATTTGCATCTGCTGGAGTCCGCTGAATCCACCGCCGAGACTAGATTGGGCCAAGAGAGCGGCTCCCAGAATTAAGAGATTTCGCGGCGTTAGCATGTCTCCTCCGAGGTGGCGCTTTTGAGGGCGGGGACGCTCCGGGATGAGGCAAAGTATGATCCGTCGCCCTTCAAGCCGAAAAAAGGTAACTCGATCGCCATGATCCGATCCGCTGCTTTTGCGTAAGAGTTTTGGATCCCTTGTTCAATGATTTCAGCAGCCCGATTCGCAAATTCATCACCCATTTGATCCATGTTCGTTTCTAGATTTTCTAACAGATGCTGTTGGTGAGCGATCGGCTTCGTGAG
>JBBRMC010000720.1:0-2444 GCA_038231055.1 Leptolyngbyales cyanobacterium | reverse complement strand
CAGCAGCCAAGATCCGGGTGGCAATATTTTCAGGGATAATGGCGAGTTTGATTTTCAAAATGCGACAAGTCCACCACTTACGATCGCGTCTGCTGGCAATCAATTAACCCCGACGAAAGTTCAAGGTCCGATCGAGTTTCTTGTCAGCGAAGTCCCAACTCCTGCTCCGACCCCAAGCCCGACTCCTTTCCCCATTCCAACTCCTGCTCCGACCCCAAGCCCGACTCCTTTTCCCGTTCCCACTCCTACGCCCGTCCCAACGCCCACGCCCATCCCCATTCCCGTCCCGACTCCAAGCCCGACTCCTACGCCCATTCCCATTCCCGTCCCAACTCCTGCGCCAACGCCTAACCCATCTCCCGTCCCAACTCCTGCGCCAAGTGGGTTAAGTGATGTTCGAGGGCACTGGGCAGAAACGTTTATTCAAGGGTTAATCAGCCGAAATCTCATCAGTGGCTTTCCTGACGGCACCTTTAAGCCAGAAGCTCCGATCACTCGTGCTCAATATGCCTCGATCGTGGCAAAAGCCTACGATCTGCCTCTCAAACAACCTGCTACAAACTTCTCAGACGTGCCGCAGAACTTTTGGGCACTCGATTCAATCGTCAAATCTAATCGGATGGGCTTCATTGCAGGTTTCCCCGATGGCACCTTCCGCCCCGGTCAAAATCTGACCCGTGTGCAAGCGCTCGTGTCTCTCGTCAACGGGCTAGGGCTTACAGGTGGAACTCCTGGCGTGGTTAGCGTTTATAGCGATCGAGCTGAGATTCCCAGCTATGCCACTGATTTAGTAGCAACAGCAACCCAAAAACGCATTGTCGTCAACCATCCTAATCTGGCGCAACTGCGACCCGCCATGGATATCACCCGCGCTGAAGTCGCCGCACTGGTCTATCAATCTTTAGTTGCGACTAATCGAGCACCCGCGATCGCCTCTGCCTTCATCGTCGATCCAACTATCTCAGTGGCGGTGTTTCCAGATGTCAGTCAGCATTGGGCAAAAGATTTTGTCTTGGGGTTAGCGAGTCAGAATTTTATTAAGGGGTTTGCCGACGGTAGTTTCCAGCCCGATGCTCCGATGACTCGCGCTCAATATGCCTCGATCATTGCTAAAGCGTTTAACCCAGCTCCTAAACGCGACGCATTCAAATTTTCTGATGTGGCGGCTGATTTTTGGGCGAAACCGATGATCGATCAGTCCTATCGGGCTGGCTTTATTTCTGGTTTCCCTGACGGCACTTTTAAGCCCAATCAAAACGTCACGCGACTTCAGTTAGTGCTGTCACTCGCCAGTGGGTTTAACTTGCCGCCCGGAGATGTGAGTGTCTTGAACCTGTACGACGATCGCAGTGCGATTCCGCAAAGTGTGCTCGATCGAGTGGCTGCCGCAACTCAAGAGCGCATTATCGTCAACTATCCCAATGTGCGCCAGTTTAGCCCTAACCGCGATGCCACTAGAGCCGAGGTGTCGGCAATGGTTTATCAAACCTTGGCACGAGATGGCAGAGTCGCCTCGCTAAACTCACAGTACATCGTCAACGCCTAGCTCAAGCGATGAGGGATGGAGAATCAAAATTTCACTTTCATCCCTCATCCGCTCGGTATGGGAGAATACTAACTAAACTAACCACAACCTTAACGTTATCACTATGGCTCGAATGCAATTTTTTAGGGGCGTTGACGAAAATGTAACGCCCGATGTCCGGCTGACTCGTTCTAAAGATGGCACTAGTGGAACAGCTACCTTCTATTTCGAGAAGCCTAACGCGTTGGCTAATGATGTCACTCAAGATGTTACCGGGCTATACATGATTGATGACGAGGGCGAGATTATCACCCGCGAAGTCAACGCCAAATTTATCAACGGCAAACCCGAAGCGTTAGAAGCGCTCTATATCATGAAGTCTGTAGAAGAATGGGATCGCTTTATGCGCTTTATGGAACGCTACGCAGAGTCCAATGGGCTGGGCTTTTCTAAGTCGTCATAGTGGGTGCTTATGACCCATCTTCCTCACCCTGATGCTCCCGGTATGACGGTTTCCTGTGCTGTTATTACCGTGAGCGACACTCGCACTCAAGACACCGATCGCAGTGGTCAACTGATCCAACAGCTTTTATTAGAAGCTGGACACACGATCGGGTCTTACACGCTCGTCAAAGATGAGCCAGACCAGATTCGATCTCAGATGCAGGCTTTGAGCGATCGTACCTCTCTCGATGCCTTAATCTTCAATGGCGGCACAGGTATTGCTCCTAGAGACACGACCTACGACGCGATCGCAAACCTTTTAGAAAAAACTCTGCCGGGATTTGGAGAAATTTTTCGGACACTCAGTTATGCAGAAATTGGGTCACGGGCGATCGCATCGAGAGCGATCGCCGGAGTCTATCGCGGTAAACTCGTTTTCTCAGTTCCCGGTTCCTCTGGTGCCGTCAAGCTGGCT
>JBBRMC010000719.1:0-2459 GCA_038231055.1 Leptolyngbyales cyanobacterium | reverse complement strand
TTTCACTTCGACGAGGAAGTTACCATCGCCAGCAGCAGGCTCGAGCCAAGTCTTGTTCGGATCGAACCAGATTGAATTTGGAAGACGATCAAGCATCTCGCGAATGAGTGAGCGCGGCGTGAAGACTTCGCCGGTTTGCTTTGTCCGAGCTTCAGATTTTGTTGTCATTGATCCTGATGAACTCGTTAATTGCTTGTTCGACTGCGATTGTTTGCTGCTCAGACATGATCGACGGGGCGGGAGCACACTCCCAAGAAGCCTTATGACTCATTTTGTGATTGACAGAATTTGCATCACAAAACTTTTGATGGGCATCCCTATATGCCCGATCGATGATTGCCCAATCATCATTCTGAACACGATTGTTCTTGAGGAACCAGATGTTAAGATCCTTCAGCTTCGCAGCATGCATTGCAACACCATATAGACCATTCAGCGTTGTCTTGCTCCCAACACGAACTGAACCTATGTTTGGCAAGCCTGGGAATGGCCACACTCGTCGCCCATGTTCCTGCTGTGACATCTGAAGTGCTTGCCACAAGTCACGAATTCGCTGAACGTATTGCCAAGCATCGTTGTATTCTTTTGTCCGCGCCATATCCATCTCCTCATTTGATTGTTCGTTCGATCAGCTCACGCTCTTCTCGTGTGAGGCCGAAGTGATCGTACAGTTCATCATCTGACATAGCAGAATCTACGCTGGGGATTACATCAGCGATCAAAGCGACATAAGATCCTGAACCGGATGCTGGTTTTGTGGCGGCACAGAACTTCACAATTTTGCTATTCAATATAGCAATGACCGCTTCGGGATCGTGATCTTCTGCCGCCACACCTCTAGAGTGCAATGAAAGACCAAATTCGCCTTTATCAAAAAAAGGTCGTGGGTAACCAGAACCTGAGACGATCACTTTAGACACAAATTGAGCAGGGTGCGCGGCATTTGCGTACGCAAATTCGCCTTTGGAATACTGAGCTGAAGTATTTGCAAGAGGAAACACATGCGTTTCGGTCTTTATGCGAGATGTATTCGGGGTACCAGGACGAAAGCCTGTAATCTCGCGGCCGCCGTTGATCCACTTGATCTTCGAGTTTTTGTTCCAACAGAACTTCTGAAGAATGCTAATTGTTTTAGCATCGCCATTTACGGGAACCCATAAGGCATTATCGTAGTCTAAATCAAATGACCCCGCGAATGTATTGAACTTCGTTATACTTTTGATCTTTGTATTCTTGAAGAGGAAAGTGCTGAATGTACTTCCAACTCCTGGGAAGTACTTTGAAATATCGAAATCAGCTTCCAACAGCTGGCCTCGACTAAACGACATTGATCGAACGAGCGATGTATTCTTTGCGGCCCGAACTGGGATCAATTGGTTTGAAGCCCAAGTTTGGGGTACGACCATCGTGAGATAGCCTTCATTGACGAGAGATTTTGAACCGATGTCGATAAAGTCTGGCCATAGCGGTCGTGTCCCATCGTTAGAGTCACTTTGATATGGCGGATTTCCAATAATCACATCGAACTTCATTTTCATATCGCTAGACCTTAACCATTCTGGAAGTTCATTGTAACACACTAAGAAACCCTGAACACCAAGCTCTTGGTTCATCTTCATCTGAGCATCAGTGTGCCCAATGAATCGAACTTTGCTGGAATCTCGACGTTCAAGATGCAATCGGCGCAGCACAGCGAACAGCAAGCCGAGATCGGAGAGAACAAGAATATGTCCGCTGACGTCAGGCAATCGCTGAACCATCTCGGCGCCGAGTGTGTTGAACGGTGTACAAACAGGCTTCACTTCATCGCTGATGTACACAGCATCGAGACGAGCTTGAATCGAATCAATTTGAGCTTGGTTCATAGAACCTATTCTATCACAGGTTCTTGATCATTTTTAGGATCAAGTGTAACAGACTTTGAACCTGTAACATTTGCAAATCCTTCAGGAAAGTTCAATTCTTCGAGCTTCACAAGATCGGCAATCAACAACCAACCAGCGTTCACAGCGGCTCGCCGAATCACTGTCGCTTGATGTACTCTGAATGTTGCAGAATACTTTTGTGCTGTGATTGCCCAAGCAATATGCATCATAATTGAAGCAGGCGCTAACATCCCTTTTGGCTGAATATGACCTTCGCGAACAAGCTCCATTTGCCACTCGACCATGTGAACATCGAATGATTTCGCTTGACCAAGCTTCATGGCTCGCGGAACTCCGCTACGAGCATAATTCACAGCACCGCGCATGCCGTCAAACACTCCACAAGTGTCACGCAAGCGCTCGAACACATGTCTCATGATCATGTAGTTCTTAGCATCAGCCTTGTTCATGAACAAGTTCCGCTTCACCTTCTTCAGCGGCGTCGTCTTCGATGCTTCGATCACAGATCGATAGTGTTCAGTTTCGATGTATGACATTACATCGCCTCAAGTTCACCAAACATCTGTGACAGTG
>JBBRMC010000718.1:0-2461 GCA_038231055.1 Leptolyngbyales cyanobacterium | reverse complement strand
TATATTGATTGGGACTATTGCTCAATCACCGATCTAGACGGACGATCGCGTCGAGTGACACGCCTACCTCCGGGCAACACCCTCGATTTATTCCAGAATCAGGTTTTTAGTGTCATTGCCCCAGGCAAAACCCTTAAAGAGAAAATTGCCTCTGAAGATATGCTTGCCCGTGAAGGAGAGAACGGACTCCTAGTTGCAGAGAAGCCGATCGTCGATCTGACCAAGCCCGATCCCAAAAAATCAAGTGAACCCCAGCAAAAGCGCCACAAAGAATTTATGGACAGGGAAATAGAACTCAATTTCGCTCTCTATTTGGCAATGCGTCTCGCAGGTCCCAATACAGCACCGACGGGCGATCGGACTCGCATCATCTGCAATTTCACTCTCACCAAACTAAACTGGACTGCCGGACTGCCCTGGAATCCTCGAAAAAGACCCTCCTAACCATCTCCAGTTAAACTAAGAGAGGAGGAGAGTCAGCGCAGGCAGTTGCGGACGATGGAACTTCCATCAGTCTGAGGAAAGTCCGGACTCCCGAAAGACCAAGCCTGCTGGGTAACGCCCAGTGCGAGCGATCGTGAGGATAGTGCCACAGAAAGATACCGCCAAGGAGAGGAATAAACCCCTATCTCTGGTAAGGGTGCAAAGGTGCGGTAAGAGCGCACCAGCAGCATCGAGAGGTGCTGGCTCGGTAAACCCCGGCTGGGAGCAAGGTCAAGGAACAAGGGTTGGTTTTTTTCCTGTTCCGTGTGATGGCGGTAGGTGACTACTGCCATAGAGAGCCGCTTGAGGCATCTGGTAACAGATGTCCCAGATAGATAACTGCCCTTTAGGTGCACTGCACTAAGAGAACAGAACCCGGCTTATGTCTGGCTCTTCTCCATCTACAGTTTTTTTGAAGGAGCTATTAGTTAGCTCTCACATTAAAGAAAGATTTAACAAATAGTTCATTTCAAAAGCTATTCAGTTTCTATGCAGAACTCTCATTTTTCGACATTTCTTAAGATTAGGTGGGTCAATGTGTAGATTCAGCAAAGTCATATATCGAACCACCAGGATACCGGGAACCTACACTACGATGAAGTGAATTAAGAAGCCATTTAACTTCAACCCGATTACGTTATCTACAGCCTGTAGGATGACCCTGTGAATATTCAAACTTCTACATTTACTAATCCAGCTAGCCGTTCAGAGGTTGCCCTTCCTACTGAACACCTCGTTGCCATTAGTGAACAAAAAAAGAGTGGAATAATCCTCTGTAAAGAATTTCATGCCGAGTTTGCAGGTCCGGGGGCTGTAATTGGCAGCCTTGTCGAGTCACAGTATCGGGCGATCATCACGATCGGGTCACCTGAGTTGATTCCCGTTAAGTCGTTTGACGATCGCCGTAAAGCCTACGGGCGACGAATTCAATGGGGACGTTGGTTGCAAAAAATTATCGAAAACCCGGAGCCGACGCTAAGAGCAGAGCGGCTTTTGGCAGGGTTTGAAGAGTTTTTTGGTCGTCAAGTAGTGGTTAGCTTGCCGAGCGATGTGCTAGCGATGCTAGCAGGAGTTTTACCGCGCACGATCGAGACCGTACGATCGCAGCACTGGCAAGCAAGTAAATCAGTCAACACCGCTTTTCTGCCCAGTTCTGATCAACTTAAGGTCACTACAATCACGCTTAACCGAGCAGTTCCAGAAGTCAATGAAGTTCCGCTACTCACCACTGCCACCATCAGCGAGATTCAGCGTACCTATGCCGTGCTGCGATCTGCTTGAGCATCAGACATCAAGGGTAGAGACGGTGTAGGGTGGAAAAGACCGCTTTCACTTCCCACTTTTCAGGATGACTTTACTGTACCCCCGTCGTCAACAACAGCTACAACAAGTCGTTCAACGGTTAGGCTTGTCCACAACGGCTCCAATCAAGTGGGAGTTGCTAAATTTAGCGTTGACTCACTCAACCATCTCAGCCGAAGAAAACTATGAGCAACTCGAATTTGTGGGAGATGCCGTAGTCAAGTTGGCGGCGGCTGAGTTTTTGCTAGAAGTCTATCCTCACTTAAAAGTTGGCGAATTCACTGCTTTGCGATCGGTGTTGGTCAGCGATCGCATTCTCGCAACCATCGCCGATGACTATGGCTTCGATCGCTACCTGCTGGTTTCGGCAAGTGCGATGGCAGATGTAGCAGGGCAAGAGTCGCGGATGGCAGACTCTTTAGAAGCGGTTTTGGCGGCTCTCTACCTTAGTACCCATACCTTAGAACTGATTCGACCCTGGCTCGATCGACACTTTCAGCCTCTCGCGACCGAGATCTTGGCTGATCCGGCTCGACAAAACTACAAAGCAGCGTTGCAAACCTGGACTCAGGCGTATCAAAAAACCTTGCCTGACTATCGCACTCAAGAAATTGGGCAAACTCACAATGACCCCAGTCGCTTCATCTCTGAGGTGTGGGTTCAAGGACAATGTTTG
>JBBRMC010000717.1:0-2465 GCA_038231055.1 Leptolyngbyales cyanobacterium | reverse complement strand
CACCCAGTCAGGTAGCCCGATCGCTTGATCAGCATTCTCTAGCTCAACTTCTGCAATGACTAACCCCTGGTTTTCGCCTAAAAATTCATCAACCTCCCAAGTCAGCCCGTTCAGGTCAATCTTGTGGCGATATTTTTCAATCAGAGGCGACGCACAGAGACCGTTTAACATCTCATTAGCATCCTCAACGGGAATCGAGTACTCAAACTCCGATCGAGAGATTCCCTGAGAGTTTCCTTTGATGGTGATAAATGCCTGAGCGCCTGCAACTCTGACGCGCACTACCCGTCCCGGCTGAGTGGAAATGTAGCCCTGACGATAAAGCACTCCGGGGGCGAGGTCACGCCAGCGATCGCTAGTCACTAAAAACTTGCGCTCGATCTCGACTCCCATCTCTAGCCTCCTTGCTGCTGCAAGTAGAGGAAAGCCTCGACCTCAGCAGCAGTGGGTTGGGCATCGATCGCACCAAGTCTAAGGGTGGTCAATGCTCCTGTTGCGCTGGCATAGCTAGCAACCCGTTTAGCCACATCAGGGTTCGTGAGTTCTTGAATGCCATGCTGACAAAGCTGATGCACAAACCCCGCCACAAAGCTGTCTCCGGCTCCAGTCGTGTCTTCAACCGCGACTTGAAAGGCAGGCACTTTTGCTTCGTTTTCTCCCAGACAATAGGCGCAGCCCTTTTTGCCTGCGGTGACGATCACACCTTCTAAAGAGCCGAGACGATGAGCGATCGCGCCGGGATCAGTCGTGCCAAAGAGCCAGTCGGCTTCTTCTTCTGCCAGTTTGAGAAAATCGACTCGTTTAATCAGATTATGAATCATCGGCAACGCAGCGTTAGAATCTGCCCAAAAAACGGGTCGCCAATTGACATCCAACACGATTTTGACGAAAAACTGCTCGCACAATTCGAGGGCACGGGCGATCGCGGCTCGACTGTCTAGATAAGCAAGTTCTAATGTCCCCAATACCAAAAAATCGGCTGACTCAAACAGAGTTTCAGCCAGTCGCGCCGCTTGCAGATGCGTATCGGCAAACTCTGACGAAGGACGGTTGCCGCCAAAGGCGACAAAGCTGCGATCGCCTGATTCTGATCTCAATACCATCACCGTGCGCGTCGGAGCCGTCGGATGGGATTGGATGCCCGTGGTGTCAACGCCCACCGTTTGCAGCACCTCGATGAGCGATCGTCCGGGGTCGTCTTGCCCAACGCAGCCCACAAATGCTGAGGGTGTGCCGAGCTTTGTCAACGCACACGCTACATTTGCCGGGGCACCACCCGGATAAGATGTCCAAGATTCGACCGTTTCGAGCGATCGACCCGTTTGGTCAGCGATGCAGTCAAATAAGATTTCGCCGAGACAGATGACACGAGGATGAGTCACGGTAAGGTTCCTTAGGAATTAGAATTTATCAAACTGCAATTCTCGCAGTTGCTTTTCGCTTCGTTTCTATCGGCTTCAGCCCCCTAAATCCCCCAAGTTTGGGGGACTTAAAACCTCAAACCTGTCTCGAATTCCAGAAAGAATTTTTTGATCTCAAAGTCCCCCAGAATGGGGGATTTAGGGGGCGAAGTAATTAAGCAATGACCAATCTTATTTAATCCATGTTCCTTAGAGTTTCCACTCTTGCTAGTTTAGGAGAAGCCGCGCCCGACAACGTTTAAGAATCAAATTTGCCCGTCTCGACGACCTAATTCATAGATTCCACAGCCCATGCAGGCAAGAATGCCAACGCTGATTGCCCAGCTCTTGCCCAGGCTGACCTCGACTCCATAACTGCACAAAGCCCCCACTGCCAGAAAGGGAACGATGCTAAAAACGGACGCATAGAAAGCGTTTTGGGCTTCTCTTGCGGGTCGAGTCTTCTCAAATTCTTCTTCTGAGAAGTAGAGCGATCGCTCTGCAAAGTTAAACCAGCGATTGAGTTGCTCGATCACCCAGTCCCCGATCGGTGAAAACCCCAAATAAAGTGCCAGCGACCACAAGCCAACCCCCGCAATCACAGTGGCATCAATCGGCAAGCTAAAAGGACCAAGTTCGATCGACATGGGGTATAAGGTGAAGGGTGAAGACGATGAGTAACTATTCTTAAGCAATATGTCGGTTATTTTACAGAAAATCAGGGCTAGACGAAAGTAGCGAAGTCTATTTTTGCCCTTAAGGTGACAGGCGATCGATCATCCACTCCCCATTTTGCAATTGATAGCGGAGGCGATCGTGCAATCGACTCGATCGTCCCTGCCAAAACTCAATCGCGATCGGCTTAACTCGAAATCCTCCCCAGTGAGACGGACGAGGAATTTCTTGATGCTCGTAGCGGGCTTTAAGCTCAGAGAGCCGTTGTTCTAAAACATCGCGGCTAGCAATCACCTGGCTTTGCTCAGATGTCCAGGCACCGAGACGGCTTTTGATTGGGCGACTATAGAAATAAGCATCAGATTCTTCAGCCGCAACTTTTTCAACACT
>JBBRMC010000716.1:0-2469 GCA_038231055.1 Leptolyngbyales cyanobacterium | reverse complement strand
GATTGGCGTTGGGTGCCGTTGCTCTGCCCATTTTGAGGGGACAAAGAAGCGTTGAGAATTTCTAAATTGAGTCGATAGCCGACATTCCGCACTGTTTGAATGAGATTGGGCTGACGAGGATCTAACTCTACTTTCTTGCGAAGCGAGAGGACGTGAGTGTCAACCGTGCGGGGATTGTCGATCGCATCGGGCCACGCTCGCTGCAATAAGTCTTGACGGCTCAGAGGTGTCCCTCCTGCCTGTGCCAATACATAGAGCAAACTGAACTCTTGAGGAGTCAACTCGATCAACTCCCCCTTAAATCTGACGCGACGATGCACCAGATCGATTTTGAGGTCACCATAGTCGAGATGAGCCGGAGGAGCCGCTAAACGAGTTCGTCGGGTTAGTGCCTCGACTCTCGCTAAAAATTCCTGCATCCCAAATGGCTTGGTCAGATAATCATCTGCGCCAGCCCGCAGCCCCTCGACAATATCGGGTTCTGTCGTCCGGGCAGAGAGCATGAGAATCATTGCCTGCTGCTGTTGACGTAGCCAGCGACAAAACTCAACTCCATCTCCATCGGGCAATTCTGAATCGAGGATCACCAAGTTGGGTTGTCGAACCAAAAAAACCTCTCGCGCTTGATGCAGGTCTGGCGACTGGTGTACGTGGTGTCCTGCCTGCTGTAAGTGCCACCCAAGTAGCGATCGCAGGTGCGGATTTCCTTCAATAATCTGAATGTTTACGACTCCCACGGGGGCTGGCTTTCCTAAGACTGCTTGCACTCAAGAGTATCAAAGCCCCTGAAATGCGTTTGTAACGACTGCTACCCCTGATTCTCTGCGCCTAAATAAGTCATAAATCTAGGGGTTAGCATAGAGCGATCTTACCTACCCTATATCTAGAGACATCACCACAAAGATAGGTAGGAACACAGAAGGTTAGTGTTAAGATCAACCAATAAGTTCCGTGTAGTTAAGCTACGCCTGTGTATCAACCTGTTCACTCTTGTAACGTCTCCCTTCTAAGGCTGTTCACGATTTAGCGACACACCTATGCTTCAAGATACGCCCACGATTCGCTACTACCAGAGACTCACAGACGGTTTGGTGGGGCTATGGAGCCGGGGATACCGTTTTGATGATATGCGCCTTTATCTCGATGGCTATCTCTCTGCTTTAAGACACAGCAACGTCTTAGAGCCTTATCAAGTTAATCGCCTTGAAGAAGAAATGACTCGTTTTCTCTACGACTCTTCTAACTTTGAGAACCCGGTGGAGCCTGAACGAGACTATCGCTAAGTTGCAAAAAGGGGTGCGTCGCTGATGTGCCCTTCTTGCGTTTAGCGCAAAAAAAGGGGCGGCAGAGTTTTTCTGTTACCCCAGCATCAGGCTGTACCTAAACCTAAATGCGTTGCTGAATTGAGGTTAAAAGTGCATCGCAGCATCTCGAAAGCCCCCATTTCCCCAACTCTGAGAGTTTTGAGTGATCTGGTTTCCCCAGAATTGAAAGTTAGGGGGCAACTTCACCTCTCAATGCAGCAACATTAGGCTAGGAAGCCATTACCACTTCAACCATTTGCTGAAGTTCGCCTTTTTGATATAGCTCGATCAAGATGTCAGAGCCACCCAAAAATTCGCCATTGATATACACCTGGGGAATCGTGGGCCAGCTTGAAAATTCTTTGATGCCCTGACGAATCTCAGGATCTGCTAAAACATCGACGGTTTCGTAGGGCACGCCCAACGTGTTGAGAATCTGCACCACGTTGTTAGAGAATCCACACTGGGGCATGAGTTTGGTGCCCTTCATGAAGACCATAATTTTGTTGTCGTTGATCAGACTGCCGATACGATCGTGGGTTGCTTCTGTCATGATGTGCTCTCTGGGAATTTATAAACAACTGGTTACGGTTACTGAGCGGTTGCCCACTCTTGGGGGGTGTAGGTGTTGAGCGCCAACGCGTGAATGGCTTCTGATGCCATCGCTTGCTGTACGGCACCATAGACGAGTTGATGCTGCTGCACCCGCCGCTTTCCTTCAAACAAAGACGAGACGACTGTTACCTGGTAGTGGTCTCCACCTCCGGTAAGGTCTTGAACCTGCACCTGGGCATCAGGCAATCCAGCCTTGATCAATCCTTCAACCTGATCCGGGCTAATCATCCGTTCTCCTCTCAGTATTGCAAACTCTTTCTTTCATTCTAGCGGTCGTTGGTTATTCCTCTCGGTGAAGCTCTCAAGGAGTCTCCACCACGCGCCTTACAAAGTCTCGAATGATCTGCAAATTTTCTGGTTTGTCAAACTCAGGATCTCTGTGATTGTGTCCCGCATGGGGGATGAGCAGCAGTTGCTTGGGCTGGGGTGCGGCTTCGTAAAGAGCTTTGCCGATCGAGACTGGAATCAGTGTATCTTCTATTCCATGAATAAAGAGAGACGGCATTTTTAGCGATCGGACTTTCTGAACGGAGTCGAATTTTTGGGTGAG
>JBBRMC010000715.1:0-2469 GCA_038231055.1 Leptolyngbyales cyanobacterium | reverse complement strand
ATTCGCGATTTCGCTGACGTAGCGGCTCAAGCTTGACAACTTTGCCAGCTCGCTTGATTGAAGGCACGAGTAGCCCAATTTAAGCTGCAAATTAGGGATCAGTGAACAGAGATTGGCGTTCCCGCAGCGTTCTCCATAGCCGTTGATGGTACCCTGCACCATGCGAACCCCAGACTGAACCGCCGCGATCGCGTTAGCAACTGCCAGTTCAGAATCGTTGTGCGTGTGAATGCCAAACTGGATCGAAGGGCGATTTAACTGATTAGTGACCGTGTTAATTACGGTAGTTACTCCTTGACTAATTTCATGGGGCAACGTGCCGCCATTGGTGTCGCAAAACGTAATCCATTCGGCTCCTGCTCCGATCGCCGCCTCTAACGTTCTCAATGCGTAAGTTGGATTGTGTTTGTAGCCATCGAACCAATGTTCAGCATCGTAAATGACTCGACGATCTTGGCTACGAAGATAAGCGATCGTGTCGCGAATCATCTCTAGATTCTCGTCTAGCGTGGTTTGCAGCCCCTCGGTGACGTGCAGATCCCACGATTTGCCGACGATCGTCACCCAGCGAGTGCCCGCCGCAAGAATAGGTTGCAGCATTGGGTCAGTGGCAGCTTTTTTCCCAGGACGACGCGTGTAGCAAAAGGCGACGATTTCTGAGTGGGTCAACGGTTCTTCTTTGAGCTGCCAAAAGAACTGTACATCTTTGGGATTGGCTCCGGGCCAACCGCCTTCAATGAAGGGAACGCCCAACTGATTGAGGCGACGGGCAATTCGCAGTTTATCTTCGATCGAGAGTGACAGTCCCTCTCGCTGGGCACCATCTCTTAGCGTCGTGTCATACACCCAAATCTGATTAGCGGCATCTGAAGTCATAAACTTTGTCAATACAGTAAGAAAATCATAGGGAATTACCGGACGCTCAACTGAGTACAGATAGAGCGAGGGCTTCCAATTTCAATGGGAGCAACCTCGGAGTTCGTGGATTTTTTACGTCCAGAACCCTTTGGATTACCGCTCCCTCGATTGGCAGTAGCGCAGATTCCCAACGCCAATAATCGCAAGCCTTCATTTCTGATGTTGATTGCCGCATTCACGTCTCAGTCATTCTTCTGACTAGCTTGCGGGATAGTTTGTGGAGGAAGTCTTCTCTGACCCGTGTGATTTTGCCATGAACCTTAGCAACCATCCTGCGCGCTTTAGCACGGATATTGCTGCCTTCCGCTTTCCGAGATAGCTTTTGCTGTTTACGGTTTAGATTCTTGGTGTGTTGCTTGAGGGGTTTGGGGTTGCGGAACTTGGAGCCATCTGAAGTCACGACAAAATCAATATTTTATCTACTAAGAACGTTTTAAAGCTGGGATAATGTAACAAAGACTTTAAAAAAGAGATGCGCTATGCCTAACATCAGTGTCCAAGGGAAAACGATTGAATGCGCGATCGGAGCCAATCTCCGTCAGGTGCTTCTCAAGCATAAGATCGACCTCTATAACGGAGGTGCCACTGTGATTAATTGTCATGGTTTGGGTACGTGTGGCACCTGCGCGGTTGAGATTCAGGGAGACGCGTCTGCGATCGAGTGGCGCGAGAAAGCCAGACTATCTCTGCCCCCTCATGCTCCTGGAACCTCTAGACGGCTTGCCTGCCAAGTTCAGGTAATGGGTGATATGCAAGTTACTAAGTTTGACGGCTTTTGGGGACAGGGCAGCCAGCCCATTTAGCAGGTCGCAAGGTAGAGATCAGACCCTACCTTATGGGTCAAGTGTTTTAATAGAAGCTTAGGTAGATTACAAATAACTAAAGTGTTGGCATGAGATTATGAATTTTCCTGGCAGAATCATCGGTGGTACGTTGGTTGCGATCGCCATGGCATGGATTCTCAACATCGCTGGGGTGTTCCCCTTCAACAGCCGAACCAACAATCAGATTGCAACCGATGGCGCAAGCAATCCCTCAAGCGATCAGCAAAACCGTTCAGGCACTCAAAACTTTGGGACTGGCACTCAGGGCAACGGCAACACCGCACAATTACCCAACACAACTAATCACCCCAACACGGGATCTAATGGAACGTTGCCTGTCAATTCCGACCCTAACGCAAACCCTCCTGCTCCAGCAGCTCCGATCGTGAGAGGTGCCTGGTAATCAGCAGAAGGGCGAGGTTTGAACTTAGGACTGTGAATTAAATAACCTTAAAGAAATGTTGGGTTTGGAGTTCAGCCGCTTGCTCTCATCCCCAACCCCTTCTCCCCAAGGAGATCTACCGTGTACACACAAGTTGATCCGATCCGTCATTGCCAAAATCTTTCGCCCCCTAAATCCCCCATTCTGGGGGACTTTGAGATGAAATGAGGTTTTAGAGGTCAAGCCATTTACCTTGTTCAAAGTCCCCCAATTTTGGGGGATTTAGGGGGGCATAAGCCGACTCAAACGAAGCGACGAGGACTTGTGTGTACACGGTAGCTCCTT
>JBBRMC010000714.1:0-2477 GCA_038231055.1 Leptolyngbyales cyanobacterium | reverse complement strand
GACCAGCGTGCCCCAGGCAATGGACTTTTTGGTGAATGGAATTTTTGCGATCGCGGGTCGTCCCATTTATCACCACGTCTACATCCGAGGCGAATGCTACGAAATCATTCCCAAGTCTAAGGGCTTTACCTGGCTCTACGAAGCGGCACTTCCCTATGTTGAAGCCGTATTTTATCGCACGGCACCTTTTCGAGGCACAAAGTCCTACAATGCTCAAGCCGGACAGGTTCCTTCTGATCAAAAAGACTTTCACTACGGCGTGCTGTATGCCGACAAATTTCCTGTTGGGACGGCTGGCATTCCGCCCACTCTGCTAGCACAAGACATGCTGCACTTCTTACCCCAATATCTCGTGGATTATTATCAAGAGCACTGCCGGGGCGAAGATGATATGTTGATTCAGCTAATCGTTAGCTTTCAGCGATCGATGTATTGTGTTACGTCTGCCGTGATTCAAGCCCTTCGATCGGCGTTGCTCTATCCCTTAGATGACCCAAACCCAAATCATCTCAAAGCAAACCGAGCCTTTTTTGAATCGCAGGTCGATCGATTCCTACGTCCAGAAGCCCGTATCTTAGATATCCAAACCCCAGATTATCGGTAGAGACGTTCCGGTGGAACGTCTCCCAACCCCATAGCGGTCAACCCCACGATCGCTAAATTGCGTCAAATCATGCAAATAACATGAATCGTGCGTTGAGGCGCGATCGTCGGGGAGACGTTCCACCGGAACGTCTCTACGGCAATATTATTTTGTGGAGCGGGGCGAAAATCTTGCGCCCCATTCTCTGTCGTCTATTCTCGTGTTCCGGCTCCCACTTCGGTCACCAAATCTTCTGGGGTCATCTCTTCATAGCGCTCAAACGGTTGATGAATCCAGGGGTTATCAGACAAATAATCGACATAATAATCAGGCTTGATCACCGAACAGGCTTTGTACCACAGCACCGCTGTCCGCACTTCTTCGATATAGAAACCATAGTGATGCTCAAGCCAGGGAATTGACCTTTGCAGCGTCACCCCCGAATCGACTAAGTCATCGACCAAAAGCACATGACTGCCGAGGTTGAGGGTCGTCATCGTCAAGTCGCGCGAAAAGACTAACGTGCTGCGACTCTTGCCACTGCGATAAGAAGAAGTCGCCAAAATGGCAAGGGGCACATCATAAATGCGAGCCAAGATATCTCCAACCCGCAAGCCTCCTTTGGCGAGACAAACAATTTGATTAAATTCCCAATTAGACTTGTAAACTTGAGCGGCTAGGTGCTCGATCGTGCGGTGATAATCTGACCAAGATACATGAAGATCTGACATGGGAAGGCGTATTGAGTCGGTTAAAGATTTGGCACGATTTGAACGATCGCACACTAAAGATGATGAAAATAATACAACTGATGACCCGGTTTCTACGCTGCCCTTATGAATAATTCTGCCGATCGACCTGCCGAAATGTTAGGGAAACTCAATTTAAGCACCAAGTTGGCATACGGCGCAGGCGATCTTGGACCTGCCGTTACTGCAAACATCCTATCTGTATTCTTACTTATTTTCTTTACCAACGTCGCAGGACTAAACCCTGGAATAGCGGGTAGTATTCTGATGATTGGCAAAATTTGGGATGCCATTAATGACCCAATTGTGGGGAAGATGAGCGATCAGACTCGCAGCCGTTGGGGTCGCCGTCATCCCTGGATGCTGTTTGGTGCAATCCCTTTTGGGATTTTCTTCTTTCTACAGTGGTTAGTGCCCTCCTTTAGCAACGACCCCGCTACTAACCAGTGGGAGCTATTTGGATATTATGTGGTGATTGGTATTTTCTTCAATAGCTTCTACACCATCGTCAACTTACCCTACACCGCTCTCACACCCGAACTCACCAAAGACTATGACGAACGCACTAGCCTCACTAGCTTTCGATTTGGGTTTTCGATTGGTGGCAGCATTCTGTCGCTTCTCATAGCAAGAGCCATCTTCGCTCTTCCACTACTAAAAGACAGTCCTATCCAGAAGTACCTGGTCATGGGAGCAGTGTTTGCTGTAATTTGCGTCCCGCCTTTGTTTTGGTGCGTTTGGGGCACTCGCAAGCGAGTCAAAGAAACAGAGCGCTTGCGTCTAGAAACGAGTAATGAGATGTCGATTCCATTTATTGAGCAGCTTAAAATCGTCTTCAGCAACCGACCATTTTTGTATGTGATTGGGATTTATCTGTGTTCGTGGCTTGCAGTACAAAACACGGTATCGGTGATTCCCTACTTCGTTACAAACTGGATGGGGCTAACCACCGACGACTTTATCAAGGTGATTATTGCGGTTCAGGTGACATCATTCATCATGCTGTTTGTCTGGACTGAAGTTAGCAAACGAGTTGGCAAAAAAGCGGTTTACTTTATGGGCATGACCGTTTGGATCATTGCTGAAATCGGACTATTTATGCTACAGCCCGAACAGCCCTGGTGGTTACTTTATGTCTTGGCTGT
>JBBRMC010000713.1:0-2480 GCA_038231055.1 Leptolyngbyales cyanobacterium | reverse complement strand
TTTGCAAACCGGACGTGAAGTGAACCTACCGCTTTTAGGAAGCAGCCAAGTGACGGCTCTCATGGATTCCTTAATCGCTCAAGGCAAAGGATCATTAGACAATGCCGCTCTTATAGAACTTTATGAACTGCTCGGAGGGCTTTAATTTTGGGGTGAAGGCGACGGAGAAGAGGATGGAGACGGTGACGCAGGAGACGCGGTAGGCGACGGAGACGCGGCTGCATCGGGTGAATTGGGCGCAACGATGAGCGGAACGCCTTTTCCGCCCGTGGGTTGACCGCCCGTAACCAGTTGACGAGGATTAGATTTCGCTTTTTGTTGGGCATTAGCTAGTCGGCTCTGATAATCAGCGCGTTTTTTCTGCACCACTGCCTTTTGACTACCTGCTGCCGAGACAGGAGGCAATAGCGCGATCGCCCGTTTCCATTGATTGATCACGAGAGTCCAATCTTCTTTAGATTGAGCAGACTGCATCAAATTTGCAGCACTGATAGCTTTGTCGTCTGCCTGTTGAAGCTGAGTTGCTACCTCTGAAGGCGATAGTTTAGAGTTTGCAGTCAGCGATTTAGCCCCAGGACTCGGACTCAACTGATAGCTTGGGGTCTGTGCTGCCCGAATGAATGCCTCAGCAGGCAACGGCTTGACAGGGCGAGGCGATTCTTCCTGGCTAAGAGACGATGGCGCAGGGAGAGGAGTGCAGGCATTGACGAGACCGAGCAGGGCAATTCCGCAGAAGACTTGGGCAACCGAGGCAGATTTGAGCATAAAGAGACGACCCATAAACGAGACGCGATTGGAACTTGAACAGCCGCAACATATTATATTCACAACTCAAAATCCCTCTGATTCCCCATTCCTATTACAATCTGTAAAGAAGTCTCAGTGAGAATGCGGAATGCGAGTTGCGATCGTGGGAGCAGGGCTGGCAGGGTTAGCGGCGGCAGTAGAACTCGTCGATGCCGGACATGAAGTTGAAATGTTTGAGTCTCGTCCGTTTATCGGCGGCAAGGCAGGCAGTTGGGTCGATGGCGATGGCAATCACATTGAGATGGGGCTGCACGTCTTTTTCAACAACTATTACAACCTCTTTGCGTTGGCGAAAAAAGTCGGCGCATTTGAAAATCTGTTGCCCAAAGAACACGTTCATACCTTTGTCAATCGGGGCGGCATCATCAAAGAGCTTGATTTCCGGTTCTTGCTGGGTGCGCCTTTCCACGGGTTAAAAGCATTTTTCACAACCGGACAGTTGACTCTGCAAGACAAATTGCAGAACGCGATCGCGTTGGGCACCAGCCCGATCGTTCCGGGGCTACTCAATACCGACTTTGCGATGAAAATGATTCGCGATCTCGACGGCATCAGCTTTGCCGATTGGTTTCGCAGTCATGGCGGCTCACAAAATAGCCTCAAACGAATGTGGGATCCAATTGCCCTTGCCCTGGGTTTCATCAACACCGAAGAGATTTCTGCTCGATGTATGCTGACCATCTTTATGATGTTTGCATCTAAAACCGAAGCGTCGCGGCTCAATCTGCTGGCAGGGTCTCCAGGCGAATATTTGAATAAACCGATCGTGAGTTACATCGAAGCCAAAGGGGGCAAAATTCACACGCGCCGCCAAACGCGCAAGATTCTCTTTGAAGACCACAATGGCACGCTCACCGTGACAGGTTTGCAGGTGGCAAATGGCGAAAGTGAGGAGACGGTGACGGCTGACATCTATCTAGCTGCGTGCGATGTGCCCGGAATTCAGCGTTTGTTGCCCCCAGAATGGCGGAGTATTCCAGAATTCGACAACATCTACAAACTTCAAGCCGTTCCGGTGACGACCGTTCAATTACGCTTTGATGGTTGGGTAACTGAACTCAACGATCCAGAAGCCCGGAAGCAAGTGGATCATGCGGCTGGCATCGATAATCTGCTCTATAGTGCCGATGCTGATTTCTCTTGTTTTGCAGATCTGGCACTGTCTAGTCCCAAAGATTATTACCGAGAAGGACAAGGCTCGTTAATGCAAGTCGTTTTGACTCCGGGCGACCCCTTTATTAAGATGAGCAACGAAGAGATTGCTCAACACGCGCTCAAACAAGTCCAGGATCTGTTTCCATCATCGCGGGAACTCAACATGACTTGGTATAGCGTCGTCAAACTGGCTCAGTCGCTCTATCGTGAGAATCCTGGCATGGATGTTTATCGTCCGCGTCAGAAAACGGAGATCGCGAACTTCTTCTTAGCCGGAAGCTACACCCAACAGGACTACATCGATAGCATGGAAGGTGCGACAATCTCTGGTAAGCAAGCCGCTCAAGCCATTCTTGAACCCACAGGCTACAAAGTTCAGGGCACCGGATTGTTTAAGTACTAACCTTCACCTCTTAATCTCCTATGTCCGATTGGCTAGAACATACCGTCCAGGTCGAAGTGAATGCCCCGATCGAGTTTGTTTGGAGTCTGTGGTCAGATTTGCAACAAATGCCTCG
>JBBRMC010000712.1:0-2482 GCA_038231055.1 Leptolyngbyales cyanobacterium | reverse complement strand
GCGACGATCGTCGGCAACAAAACCGTCATTATCGAAATGCAGGTACTCAACGTTTTAGGCTTTGAGAAACGAGTTCTCTACAACGCTGCGAAGGCATTTTCGATTCAGCTAAATGTTGGTGATGACTACACGCTGTTGAATTCTGTGATTGCACTCACGATCACAGATTTTGAAATGTTTCCTGAGAGTCCTAAAGTCATTTCTCGATACAAACTGAAAGAGCAAGATGACTTAACTGATTACAGTGATGATATCGAGTTGGTGTTTGTAGAGTTACCTAAATTCAAGCAATCCCTAGAGCAGCTAGAAACGATTACAGACAAATGGCTCTATTTTCTCAAATGCGCTAACCAGCTTGAGGAAGTGCCTTCTAGCCTGGAGTCGATCCCGGCAATTAATCATGCGTTCAACGTGGCTAAACAGAGCAAGTTGAGCCGCAAAGAGTTAGAAATGTTGGAGAAGCGGGAGATTTTTATCCATGATAGCCGCAACGCAATTCTTAAGGCGCGGCAGGAAGGAAGAGAAGAGGGAAGAGAAGAAGGGGAAGCGATCGGAGCCAAGCAAAAAGCGATCACCATCGCCCGTCAGCTACTCAATGTTCTAGATGCTGAAACCATTAGTCAGACGACGGGACTCTCGATCGAGGAAATTCAAGCCCTGACCTGAGCAGTTCTCGCGACTCGCAGATCATTATGACAAGATAGAAAGGGTGTTTACCGCTTTTGTCTCATGTCTGCGATCGATCCCTCACTCGATGCTACGCTAACCCATCTTAAAGATGTGCGGTTGTCGCTGCTGCGACTCCACAAAGCCCTTCTCGATTCTGAACGTGACGCTTATGAGCAAACCAACGGGCAGATTCGATCGCAGGGCGAGTTATTTCGGCTCGTTTTAGAAGATGAGTGGTTTAGCTGGCTGCGTCCCATCTCACAATTTATCGTCCAAATTGATGAAGCATTCGCAGCGAAAGAGCCTATGACGCTAAACCAAGCCAATCTACTTTTAGATCAGGCACAAAGCTTACTTAAACCTTCTGAGGAAGGTGCTCCGTCACAGCAGCGATATTATCAGGCGATTCAGCGCGACCCTAACATTGCGTTAATGAATGCAGATCTATCGAAATTATTCACAACCAGGGGTTAAGACTAGATATGTTTCAGGTCACTCGTCGTCGTCTTGCCCTCTGGTACACCACAGTGACAGCCGTATTGCTCTTAGTCTTTGCAAGCGGATTTTATTTATATGTTCGCAGCACGTTAATTGAGCGCATTGACGACACGCTGAATCATGTGGTCGAAGTCGTGCAGCGATCGCTGGTGATTGAGCCAGTTAATCCTCATTTAGAAGGCGGAGAGATCCGGGTCAATGTCGAATTGAGCTTTCGCGATAATGCGATTCCGGTTGATGATGATCACATTGATCTGGAGTGGTTTAACCCCCAAGGTAGATTGATGTGGTCAACGTTTGCTGATGCGATTGGGGTTCCACTAAACTTCAACAACACAGGTGAAACGGTTCATCAATCAGACGATCATTTACTCAGGCAGGTGACGCAACGAGTGCAGATCGGGCAGCAAGTGTTGGGATATCTCCGGGTGAGCCATCCCTGGTTTGAGGTGACAAAGCCTACTCGTGAGCTATTTTTAGATCTCACGGTTGGCACGACGGTCATGGTCGCGATCGTGGCTGCGATCGGATGGTTGTTATCCGGTTTGGCAATGCAGCCGATTCGAGACTCTTACCAACGATTAAAGCAGTTTACTGCCGACGCATCGCATGAATTGCGTAACCCGATCGCGATCATTCAAACAAATGTGCAAGTTGCACTGTCTGATCCAGAGTCTGATCCAGAAATGCAACGCTATCACCTACAGGTGGTTGAACGATTGACTCGTCGATTAGGACGACTCGTCGATGATCTGTTATTTCTTGCAAGACAAGATAGTAGTATGGTGCAGCCGAGATGGGTTTTAATTAATCTCGATGAGTTGCTGACTGAAGTAGTAGAAGAACAGCAAACGATCGCCGCAGAAAAAGAAATTTCGTTAACTCTAAGTCACAGTGCTGTATCAGAAGAACTTTTGACTGGTCAGTCTACTCTTTTGAAATCACTTCCACGAATTGAAAATTCACTTTTGATCCAATGCGATCGCGATCGAATTTCTCGATTATTTACGAATCTGATCAGCAATGCACTACAGTACACACCAGCCAATGGAAATGTCACAATTGAGTTGCAGCAGCTCAAACGTGCAGGTGGATCATCTCTTCAAGTCAAAGTGATCGATACTGGAATCGGGATTCCAGAAGAAGCATTGCCCCAACTGTTTGATCGCTTTTATCGCGTCGATCCTGCCCGAACTAAAGCAACGGGTGGATCGGGGTTGGGTTTAGCGATCGCGCAAGCCATTATCGAAAATCATCACGGAACGATTCAAATCGAGAGCCAGGTCGGTCGAGGCACTACGGTTACGGTGACGTT
>JBBRMC010000711.1:0-2483 GCA_038231055.1 Leptolyngbyales cyanobacterium | reverse complement strand
GCTAGAATCTTGTTCCCTTTCCTGCTGGGAGAGGGCTAGGGTGAGGGAAAGTCTGGGTCTTATTTAATCCACATTCCTTAGGCGATCGTGGGTCACGAGTTCCGAGATAATGACTCATGACGGATTCATTTGTTCAATTTTCTAGTTCGACCATGACCCAAACTATTGAAGCGCTCTTTGATGAAGGGCTTGAACGCTATAAAGCTGGAGAAGACCCAGAGGCGTTGATTCCTGTATTTAAAGATATCTGCGATCGCTCTCGCAAAAGTAGCTCTGCCTGGACGTGTCTAGCATGGCTTTATCTATTGGCAGACAAGCCCTCACTAGCCCTGACTGCGGCTCAAAAAGCAGTTAAGTTAAACCCTCAAGATCCTCAAGCGCGGGTCAATTTGGTGATGGCAATGCTAGAGCTATCAAAACCTGGGGTCAGACCTCACATTGAGATTGCTCAACAGTTGACGACGCTGCCTGAGTTGGGTGATGAAGTCAGGCAAAACATTGCAGATGGATTTACGCGCAAGCCCGACTGGAAGAGTTTGCAACGCGTAAACACCTGGTTATTTGAGTCTTAAGTTTAGGACTTGTGAAAATTCGGTAGAGCTTACCCTATGGGGTTAGCTCTATTTTTTTGATATGCCATTCCTCATTCTCAGAAATGGAGGGTAACAACCATCAGATTTAGAAGAAATATGAAGCTCGATCGGGTCTCCATTTTCTAAATCTGGATCTACCAGATTGCTGAACCTTAAGCTAGATAAGCAGATAGCAGAAATTTGTTCTATTTCTAAGCTGCAAGATTTAAGTTTATAACCTGTAAGCATTATGCTTATAACTTAATGAAAATCTCAGAATGAGAATGCTACTATTCATTCAACAAGGCAATGAGTTAGTTTCATTATTTTTCAGAGTTAGGATTCGGTGCCGTTCTTGAGCGCTACGTGTGCGAAAAACGCATTCAAGAAACGAGCGATTTCCTAACTAAAATGTCTCGTAGATCGACGCAACAGATTCCTGTTTTAGCGGTGAATAGGAGTGAATGTTTCTCATGCAAACTGTTCTTAACTAAAGGAGCGAACGCCATGTCTGTCGAAAACGTTGGAATCAAATCAGGAACCCGCAATCACAAAGGCTATTTTGTTCAACACGCTTCGGGCTATCGGTTGATGGAGATTCATGAGTCGGGTTGGGCAGTGATTTGCATGAGTGATTCAGTCTGTCATTATGTAGACCCCGAAAATCTCCAGCGATCGCATCACCAAGAATTGCCAAAGTTTGAAGAGCTATAGAGTGCTTCCAAATAGTGAATTGATTAATAGCTCTAAACGGCTGCTCTAATTTCAAGGGCAGCCCTCTTTTTTGATAGGCTAAAGCTGAAGAGCGCAAAGAGATAATCCTGTGAAAGAGCAATTCTTTAAATGGCTTAATTTTGTATTGATGCTAGATCTGTTTCTAGTGCTATTTAGCTTTGCGTGGCTAATGGTGGCAGTGATTGGTCGTGGTGCAAACGTTCCGTTGGGGTTAGATCTGTGGTACAAACTTTGGGAACCTGTATTTACTCCCGCGATCGGGGTTCTCATGGCAGGAGCCATCTTTAGCGGCGCTGCGAGTTGGGTTGCTAAACGGCTCAGTTCCGATTCCTAAATGATGTCTCTGCGTTAGAGTTTTCTAAAGGTTTCATTCGGTCAAGAATTCTCTCATGCGCTATTTATCAGTTAAGCAAGTTTGGGCTTTTGCGCTCTCATTGATATTGACGATCGCCACTTGGCTCTCAGCGTCAACGCCAGCCGCAGCCCATTCGATCACCCTACACCATCCTCCTCTCATGGCACTATTTTCATTTTCAGGCACTCGCCCTACTAATCTCGGTGTTCAAAATGGTGCCCTTGCCGCCTGCCCCGACTCTCCCAATTGCGTCAACAGCTTGAGTACCGACGCTGAACACAAAATCGATCCGATCCGCTTCACGTCTTCACCCGAAAAGGCATTCGCTGACTTGAAGCAGACGATTCAGTCGATGCCTCGGACTAAAATTGTCACAGAGACTGAAGACTATTTGTATGCTGAGTTTGCCAGCAACTTGATGGGATTTGTGGATGATGTCGAGTTTTATTTAGACAAAACAGCAGGTGTGATTCAGGTGCGATCGGCATCTCGATTGGGTCAATCTGATTTAGGAGTTAATCGCCAACGCGTCGAAGCCATTCGTGATGCTTTAAGACAATCTGGAGTTGCGTGACCCCCGATCGGCGTTATTGTAAGGGTTAGCTATAAGTAATGCTGACGTACTAATCTGCTATGCCGCGATTTCTTCATTTGGCTGATGTTCACCTGGGCTTCGATCGCTACGACAGCAAAGAACGCACCAAAGACTTCTTTCTGGCGTTTGAAGATGCGCTGAAAAAATATGCGATCGAGGCTCAGGTTGATTTTGTGGTGATAGCAGGTGACTTGTTTGAGCACCGCACCATTCAGCCCAACATTCT
>JBBRMC010000710.1:0-2487 GCA_038231055.1 Leptolyngbyales cyanobacterium | reverse complement strand
CCAGGGCGAACGCACACGTAACTTAACAATGAGTGCATGGAGAATACAGAAGACTTAGGATTCAAGGCAGTCGTGCATCTGAGTCGAGGTTCTTCATGCCTGAATCAGCCATTACAAGCCTCAAAGCCCATTTCGGAGAACTGCCTGATCCACGTGCCCAACACAGCATTGAGCATTTACTGATTGATATAGTGATGATCACAATTTGTGCTGTGATCTGTGGTGCAGAGAGTTGGGTGGAGATCGAGCACTATGGGATTGCGAAGCAGGAATGGTTGGGAACCTTTCTCGAACTGCCGCATGGCATTCCGTCCCATGACACCCTGGAGCGGGTGTTTGCGCGATTGAGACCAGAGCCCTTGCAACAGTGTTTTTTACACTGGGTGCAGGCAGTGTTTGAGATTAGTGACGGACAACTGATTGCGGTCGATGGCAAAACGCTGCGAGGGAGCTACCAACAGGGTGGAAAGCAAGGGATGATTCACATGGTGAGTGCTTGGGCAACGCAAAGCCGACTTGTGTTGGGACAACGCAAGGTAAATCAGAAATCGAATGAAATAACAGCAATTCCAGAATTACTCGCAATCTTAGATCTAGAGGGAGCGCTTGTAAGCATTGATGCCATGGGATGCCAAACGGCAATCGCGCAACAAATTGTCGAACAGCAAGGGGACTATGTGCTGGCGCTCAAAGGCAATCAGGGCAATCTGCATGAGGATGTGGTGCAATTATTTGACCATGCCCGTCAGCAACACTTTCGCGGTATTGAGCACGATTGCTACGAAACTCAAGAGCAGGCACACGGACGAGTAGAAACTCGTCGCTATTGGGTGATGGGACAAACGGAATATCTCGTCGGAGCCGAGAACTGGGCAAAGTTGACCACGATTGGCTGTGTCGAATCTCAACGCCAAATCGGAAATAAAATCACCTGCGAGAGGCGCTACTACCTGCTCAGTCTGCCCCTAGATGCAGCACGATTCGCAGCAACGGTGCGTGGTCATTGGGGTATTGAGAACCAACTGCATTGGATTCTGGATGTGGCATTTCGCGAAGACCAGTCCCGCTCAACGCAGGGCTACAGTGGTGAAAACTTAGCCGTCATCCGCCATCTCGCGCTCAATCTACTGACTCAAGAAAAGTCTGCTAAGGGCGGCATCCGTGCCAAGCGCCTCAAGGCGGGTTGGGATGACCACTATCTGCTCAAGGTATTGTCTCAGTCTTCTAGTCAGGCTTCTAAAAGATGAAGAAACGTGTGCGTTTGCCCTATTGTTATCCCGCCTGTGCTTGCCAAGCTGGGCTCATGGTGCAACCCGTTGCAGCCTAGAGTTTGCGTGCCCAATCGCTGCTTTTCCAGAGAATAAAGAAGAGGCTGCTGGCAAGCAAGGCACCCAGATTCCATTTAATCGAGTTCTTGAAAAGAGTTTGCTTTTGCGCGGCGCGATTCTCTTCAATCTGCGCCTGCACTTTTGACCGCACGGTGGTCAATCGCGATAAAAATTCGGTTTTGAGCGCCTGCGGTTCTTTCGTTGGGTCGATCGGAATACCGGCTTTTGCCGCCAGTGCCTGAATATCACTGGGGGTGCTTTGACTGAGCTGGCTTTCAATTTTGTTGAATTGAGAAAGTTGCTGTTCGGCCTGGCGATTGACCTGTTGATCGTTCTGAAAATCCAAACGAGCCGTACCAAACACGCCAAGTGGAATCACCAGCAAACAGACGATCGATAGCACTAAGCAGACCCACGACAGCACTCTGAGTAGAATTTTTTCGAAGCGGTTGCGATCGTAAAATTCACCAAAAAAGACGAGCGCCATACCCAGTAGAGGCACAATCACGCGCTCGATCAAGCTCCCGATCGTCTGCACCTCCCAAGCCGGGTTGAAAAACTTCGGCGGGTATAAAAGCTGCACTACATCCATGAAGGCATACCCAAGCAAGCCATAGCCAATCCAACGGAATCTGTGTATGGATCGATTTTCAGTCGTTGATTCAGCCATGACGCTGGGGTTCCTTTGACACAATAGGGGCAAAATTGACAGTACACCAACAAACGGGTTCGCTCCGCAAAGAAGCCCAAATGGTTACCTTTTCCACCCTACATGTAGGCAAGGTAAATTGGTCGTGCGGAGGGCTCTAAGTCGGTGGAAAGTTGGGTTGCCACCAACGGTACCAGGAGAACCAGGTAGCTTCTAGGGTTTTGTAGGTGTTGTCCAGCGTTGCTGCGTCAGCATTCGTGGCAAGCGGTACAGACATCAGAGTCCACAAACAGCGACGATCGAGTAACGACTGCTGCCCGCTGAGCCAGGGCAAGATACGACTGGGCGTAAAACTATGGGTGCGGAGATTCTGTACAAACTGCTGTGCGGTGACAGTGCTTTCTCCACGTGGATTGATGCAAGCACTTAAATAGGCTCGTCCCTGATGTGGCAAGACGCCATAGAACCCAAGCTTGGGCTGATATTTCAACACAAGGCGGTTATTGCTCT
>JBBRMC010000709.1:0-2489 GCA_038231055.1 Leptolyngbyales cyanobacterium | reverse complement strand
AGCAAGATCTCTCTTGCCAAGCTAAACAAGCCCACCCAGATGATGGGGGTGATATCCACGCCACCCATGGGCGGAATCAACTTTCTCGTAACTGCCAAAAAGGGTTCAGTCGGAATCGCCACCAAGCTAAAGGGAAATTTCTTTAACTCTACCTGCGGATACCAGGTGAGGACGATGCGAATGATAAACAGAAAAATCATCAGTCCGAGCAAGATGCTCAAAGTTAAGGAGACAACGGTCGAAGAAATCATGAGAGGTTTTGTAAAAAAATGAAGCGTTGTCAATTAAGTCTTCATTTAATTCTAACTTTAGTCAGGGCGCGTTCTGAGCGAGTGCGAGAAGTCGGGCGCGATCGCGATCTAATTCTCAAACCTCTATACAACTGTGTGACAAACTATTAAAATTAGGATCACTCGCTTGTTGTAGATAGAGGACACTGAGACTATGACACCTTCTTTAACAAATTTCTTGTTGAGCTTGCTGGCAGGCGTGGTGGTGGTGGTGGTTCCCGCCACGATCGGGCTAATTTTCATCAGCCAAAAAGATAAAATCCAGCGTTCTTAACATCAGGCATTTATCCCATTAGTTTTCTGATCACGATAAAACCTTGGTTGTAGTGGGGCAGTGGTTGAATTTGGTTCGCTCTCCCTGCTAACGCTGAGGTTTTTGCGTTGAAGTGCAAAATTTAGGCTTCAATTAAGGCATGAGAACGCAATTGATAGGTCTGAGAGAGTGAGGGCTTGCTAAAGTGGAGATCTTAGGCAGAACTCGCTACGATAAGGCTTACCTAGGAGACAGGGAATGGTTAACTTTCAGTTCAATCTAGCTAGTATTTCCGGGATTATTTTGGCGGTTGGTGGAGCAGGGCTTTACGCAGTTCGATCGTTCCGTCCTGAATTGTCTAGAGATTCTGATATTTTCTTTTCTGCCGTTGGTCTGCTGTGCGGCTTGATTCTAATTTTTTATGGGTGGCGCTTTGACCCGATCATGCAGTTTGGTCAAGTGCTGCTGACGGGCGCTTCTATTTTCTTCGTGCTTGAAAATCTGCGCCTCCGTAAAGTTTCGACCGAGCAGGCAAAACGCAACACGCCGATCGTAGATTCCGATCGTCCGGTTAGCTCTCGATATCGCCAGAGCGCTGAGTTTGAAGACCAAGACGTAATCGACGAGCGAATCCGTCGTCCTCGAATTCAAGGCACTAGAGATGTGCGATCTACGCGAGAGGACTATGACGATCGTGCGAGTCGCCGCCCCGCAAATCGAACTCGTGATGAGCGTCTAAATCCCTCTGACAAAAATCGTAGACCTCGCTCCCGTCAAGACTATCCCGTCATTGATGCAACGGTTGATAACAACTTTGATCGTCCTCGCAGTCGGGGTGGTGCGCCACGATCGGGCAATCCTTCTCAGGAGTCTTCTGCGCCGAGACGACCTCGCCCAACGGATGAGGACATGAACCGCAGAAACGTTGAGGAACCATCTTCAGATTATGTCGATTATCGTCCCGTTGAACCAAATGACAACGAGAATGATAACTGGGGCGGGTCTTAATCCGATCGTTCAGTTTGCTTAAGCACGTCGATCGTTAATCTCACCTGTCTTGATCCCCCCATTGCTTCTTGCGTTGAGAGAAGTTGGGGGGATTCATTATGAATGGCGTTTGTGTTGTGAAAAGTGTTCTGCGATCCAGAATTAGGTTAATACCCCGGTTGCTTTTGTTGAGTTTACTCACCGCTTGCAGTCCGACGGGAGTTTCACCGATCGGGTCAACGTCGCTCAACAGCCGATATAACGATGAGCAGCCGGCTTTAAGTGGCGATGGTCGCATTTTGGCATTTGTGTCAAGCCGTGACGGAAGCCGCAACATTCTGCTGTATAACTTGGAGCAGCAGAAGTTCATCACGCTGCAACGCCTCAATCGTCCAAACGCGATCGCTGAAAATCCGAGTCTTAGCTATACGGGGCGTTATCTTGCCTATATCGCCAGCGATCGGGGCATTCCTGAGATTCGGCTCTACGATCGAGCCACTCAGCAATCACAGGTGTTGATGTCTGCCTATCAAGGGTGGCTGCGTCGTCCCAGCATTAGCCCCGATGGGCGATATGTGACGTTTGAAAGCAGCACTCGCGGACAGTGGGATATTGAAGTGCTCGATCGAGGTGCCTTTGTCGAGTTAGACATCCCCAACGATCGCCCAACTAACTCACCGACGACGGCTCCTTAATCTGGTTTTGTGTGTGAAACGTTTTGTTCTATTGGGATTGGCTATGTCCACACTGCTTACGGGATGTGCAGGGGTGCGCTTGCTGCCGTTTCCGTTTGATCCGGGTGGGCGAAGTCTGAACAGTCCATTTTCAGACATCTCTCCGCGCATTGCAGGGCGGTATATTGTGTTTGTGTCTGATCGGCGGGGCAGCCAAGATATTTATCTATATGACACCGTTGAGCAGCGCTTACTAGATTTACCAGGACTGAACTCTCTCGACTT
>JBBRMC010000708.1:0-2491 GCA_038231055.1 Leptolyngbyales cyanobacterium | reverse complement strand
TTCTCACCCTCCAACCCCTGAACTCGGAACTTCGCTCATTTTGCTCGGAACTCCGACCTCGGAACTCAAAATTTCGACCTTTGACCTCGGAACGCTAACCTTTTTGCTCCAAAAATAAAGCTCAAAACCCGGAACATCGAGCAATTTGCTCTAACATCCAAGCTCTGAGCTTCAATAGTCAACCTCAAAGGTCAAATGATCAGGCTTTTTGCGACACCGTTGCGCCTTCAGTCTCCACCGTTCCCTTCTAAGCCTTCGCTTTCCGGGGTTTTCGGGCAAACCATTGCCCCATTTCATCACCGCATTCCGGTCTACTTGAGTCAACGTTGCATTAATCGGATATGTAGACATAGCAGATTTCTCTCTGAGAGATTACCTGCCTAGAGTGCCCTAGCAAAAATCAACACCCAACAGGGTCAAATCGTCCCATTAACCTGGCAAAAACTGTTTAAGCATTCTGCCCTCACCCTAGCCCTCTCCCGCAGGAGAGGGGACAAGAGTTCTAGCCCTTCTCCTGCGGGAGAAGGGTTGGGGATGAGGGCGAAATCTGTGCTTTATAGACTCATTCAGCAACGCCGATTCATCCAAGCAGTTGCTGGCACAGCCGTTAAATACCTTTGGGACTTCCGCGCTTGAAGCTTAAAACTTGATCCCCCCTTGCCTCATTGAACAGGATTGGGGGATCTCTTCTGCGTAAGTCCTAACCTTCTGGTTTGCTGTCACGGAGCATTAGCGCTTCCACTGCCGATCGAGGCGTGATTTCACCTCTAATCAATTGATAAACCTGGTGAGAAATCGGGACAGAAATACCCTGCTGGTGAGCCAACTTCACCAAAACGTGAGTCGTATTGACTCCCTCAGCCGTCCCTTCTAATTGGCTGAGAACATCCTTTAACGAACTTCCTTGCGCTAACCCATAGCCGACTTGATAGTTTCGGCTGAGGGGGCTATTGCAGGTTGCCAATAAATCGCCCAATCCTGACAGCCCATAAAATGTCTCAGCATTTGCCCCCCAATAAGCCCCAATGCGAATCATTTCAGCTAATCCGCGAGTCACTAAAGCGGCTTTGGCGTTAGTTCCTAGCTGCAACCCATCACAGGCACCAACGGCGATCGCAATCACATTTTTCAACGCTCCCCCCAACTCAACCCCCAACGGATCAGAATTGGTATAGATCCGAAATCGAGACGACGACAGAACGGCTTGCACCTGTTCGGCGGCAGCTAGATTGGTGCAAGCAACCACGCTAGCAGCAGGCAACCCATGCTGAATCTCCTTAGAGAGATTAGGACCAGAGAGAATCGTGACTGCGTGAGTCGGAAAAGCGACTTGCCAGAGTTGCGAGGGTAATAGCGGCAAATCTACCTCGGTTCCTGAGTCGGGATCGAGTCCTTTAGTGGCGGTAATCAGAATGGTGTCGGGCGACAGGGAGAGCGATTTTAATGACTCGATCACTGACCGAACCCCTTTCATCGAGATGGCAGACAGCACGATCGCGGCTCCATCAATCACCGCCTCAAGACAATCAGAACTTTGACGCGACCACACACTCACGTGATGTCCGTTGTCTTTAGCCAGACCTGCCAGCGTCGAACCCCATGCCCCTGCCCCAATCACCGCAACCTTCATTCCTTACCCTGTTTGCGTGGATGGTTTGCCATTAACTCTCGAACTTGCTCAGCGTGATAAGAACTGCGCGTTAGTGGAGACGAGACGACTTGCAGCAGCCCGATCGTTTCTCCATAGTCGCGCCACGCATCAAACTGCTCAGGAGTCACAAACGACTGAACGCCCAAATGCTTTTGCGTGGGCTGGAGATATTGCCCGATCGTGAGAATGTCACACTCGACTTCGCGCAAATCTCGAATCACCTGCCGCACTTCTGCATCGGTTTCGCCCAAGCCGACCATAATGCCCGACTTTGTGTAGACATGAGGATTGATTTGACGAGTGCGTCGCAAGAGTTCCAGCGATCGGGCATAGTCCCCTTGAGGGCGCACCCGACGATAGAGACGCTCGATCGTTTCTGTGTTGTGATTCAGCACATCCGGCGAGGCGCTGAGAATCTGTGCTAACGCATCCCAATTGCCACACAGATCGGGGATGAGAACCTCGATCGTGGTGTCAGGCGAAACGGCTCGAATCTCTTGAATACAGCGTACAAACTGAGAAGCTCCCCCATCGGGCAAATCATCGCGATTGACGGATGTGATTACCACATGATTGAGGCGCATTCGTCGCACAGCTTCTGCGAGTCGCGTTGGCTCAGTTGGGTCAAGGGGCTGAGGTTTTTTCTCAAAGTCAATATCGCAGTAGGGGCAAGCCCGAGTGCACGCAGGACCCATGATCAAAAATGTGGAAGTGCCGTTGTTAAAGCACTCGCCAATGTTGGGACATGATGCCTCTTCGCAATCGGTGTTGAGCGACAAATCCCGCAAAATTTCTTTAACAGTGCCGACTCGCTCCCATTGAGGAGCCTTAACCCTTAAC
>JBBRMC010000707.1:0-2491 GCA_038231055.1 Leptolyngbyales cyanobacterium | reverse complement strand
GTTCCGCCGTTTAGCACGCTGGCAACAGGCTTTTGGATCGCCCAACTCGGCTTAAATCCAGGTCCGGCAGAGCGCCTGATTTATCACAATTGTGCTCCGCGTCAAGACGACCCCGAAGCTCGACAAAATAACGAAGGTGAGGGATTAACTTACGCGCTTTTGAACAATGGAGTGAAAGTTGTTGGCGTAAATGCTGGATTTACGCTCTCGTTTATTAAGCATCACGCTCAAGTTTTAAAGGTTGTGAATGTGTCGAGAGGTGGTTCACAGTTTCGATCGCGCGATGTGTTTCCTCCGGCTGCGGCGGCGATCGCCCAGGGAGATCTCAGTGTGTTGGGCGAGATTCTCAAGCCGGATCAAATTACCGATGTGCCGAGCGATCGGGTCGCCTGGGTCGATGGCTACGGCAATATCAAAACCACGATTCCGGCTCACTCGCTGACGTTAGAACCAGAAGCCAAAGTCGTGATTCGGATTGGCGATGTGGTCAGTGATGCGATCTATTCTGATGGGAGTTTTCGCGTTCCTGAAGGCACGTTGGCGTTTGCTCCGGGCAGTTCTGGCTGGTCGATTGACGGCACTGAGGCTCGCTGGATGGAGCTATTTTTGCGCGGTGGCAGCGCTTGGGAGCGATTTGGTAAACCGCGTGTGAATCAGAAGGTCGCGCAAATTGGCTAGGAATGACGATTCGATCGTAGATTCAGAAATGCTAATCGCCATGAATGGAATGAGGAATCAGAACGCTGTGAAAAGAATTTTGCAACAAGTCCGGCATCAGTTTAAACACGCTTGGCAACCTGGATTTTTAGCAATATTAATCACGATCGCTCTCAGCATATCCAATTGTAGCAATCCCTCAAACTCCCCTAGTGGAACGGCTCAATCAGGCATTTTGGTCTACGGATCGAGTGGGCAACCTGTCAATTTAGAATCGGGAAACATCACCGATGGCAACTCGATTATTGTTCACAATCAGATCTATAACCGTCTGATCGAATTCAAACCAGGAACCACAGAATTACAGCCCGGTTTAGCGACTTCGTGGTCGGCTTCACCCGATGGCAAAACCTGGACATTTAAATTACGCCAGGGCGTTAAATTTCACGATGGAACAGCGTTTGATGCCAATGCGGTGAAGTTCAACGTCGATCGCTGGTGGGACAAAGCCAATCCCAATGGCTATCGCAACGCGGGTAAGACTTATGAGATTTGGGAACAGATTTTTGGTGGCTCTAAAGGCGAACCCAATTCGCTGCTTCAAAATTTGGTTGTGCCGGATCAGTCCACCATTCAGTTTGTGTTGAAGCAACCGTTTGCAGCATTTCCAAGCACGATCGCGTCGGGTTATTTTGGCATCGCCAGTCCGACTGCGATTCAAAAAGCGGGGGCAAGTTATGGCACCCCTGCTGCCGGAGCCGTCGGAACCGGAGCCTTTGTATTTAAAGAATGGAGATCGGGTGATCGGATCGTTCTCGAAAAAAATCCCAATTATTGGAACGCCGGATTTCCGAAAAGCAATCAATTGGTGATGCGGTTCATCACTGATCCCGCCGCACGACTGGCACAACTTCGCGCCGGACAGCTCGATTTCACCGTTGATCTTGCCCCCGATCAAAAGGCAGAAATCGATCGAGACTCTAACCTCACCGCCGTTTCTCGTCCGTCGTTTAATGTAGGCTACTTGGCACTAAACCCGACTGATAAACCGTTGTCGGATGTGCGAGTTCGGCAAGCGATCGCTCATGCTATTAATCGACCTGCGATCGTCAAAGCCTTTTGGGGCGACTTGGCAGAAAGTACGCCTCATTTTGTGCCGTCTACTCTCGCGTGGGCGCAATCTCCAGCCTTAAAAGACTATGACTACAATCCTCAAAAAGCTAAAGAACTGCTGCGTCAAGCAGGCTACCCCAACGGCTTTGAGATGGATCTGTGGTATATGCCTGTTTCCCGTCCTTACTTCCCGACTCCCAAGCCGATCGCTGAGGCATTTGCCGCCGATCTCAACGCGGTAGGAATTCGCGCCTCCCTCAAAACAAAAGACTGGACGGCTTATATTGCCGATCGCATCAAACCCCCTGGCTATCAGTCTTTCATGATGGGCTGGACGGGCGATTATGGCGATCCAGACACGTTCTACTATCCTCACTTCGGCATAGGTGGAACTAAAGATATCGGAAATTGGAAGAACGATCGGATTCTGCAAGCATTAGATCAAGCGAGACTAACTGCCGATCAATCCGCCCGATCGAAGCTCTATGCCGAAGTAGATGAGATTTTGCATCGAGAAGTGGTGCGGCTGCCTATCGTGCATTCCAAGCCCTTACTAGTTTCTCGCAAATCGATCAATGGTTGGCTACCCAGCCCGTTAGGAACTGAACCCTTTGAAGCGATTTCTAAACAATGATGTTTCAACGTTCACTCAAGGACGTTGCTGCATAGAGATATGAAAAACAAAAACCACCCTCACCCTAGCCCTCTCCCCGAAGGAGAG
>JBBRMC010000706.1:0-2496 GCA_038231055.1 Leptolyngbyales cyanobacterium | reverse complement strand
GGGATATTTCGACTGCGATTGTAAGACGTTACATAAGGTCGAGGTTGATCTAGACTCTCTGAACTCGGCAACAGGTAATTGTTTGGGTCAACTCCTGCATTGCTGGGGTTTCCCATCATCAAATGATCAACTTGCCGTTTATCACCAAAGGATGGGCTGATCGGAACGGGCGCTGGTTTCTGGCGAAACAGCACAGCACTGCCGATTACAAGCAAAGCTAAAAGCGCGATCGCAAGTATCCATCGCCACCATGATTTCAACATATCTACTCAGGGTCGATCGTAAAGCTGCCTTTCATTATGACGTGGCAAAACCTCAGACGTGACACAGATTCGTTAAACTACAAGAATTATACGCGCCACCCGTCTACTTTCCCAGTAATGAGAGGTCGTCATGCAATTAACAAACCTCACCCTTAACCTCAAACCTGTTTTAGAACTGACTGACGAGCAATTTGAGCAACTCTGTCGAGCCAACCAAGACTTCAAATTTGAGCGCACTGCCCAAGGAGAATTAATCGTCATGTCACCCACAGGCGGCGAAACAGGAAACTGGAATTCTGGGTTAACTGGGCAAGTCTGGTTTTGGAATCAGCAAAAGAAGCTGGGTAAAAGTTTTGACTCTTCAACCGGGTTCAAATTACCAAACGGGGCAAACAGATCGCCTGATGTTGCGTGGGTTCGGCAAGAGCAATGGGATGGGTTAACGTCTGAGCAGAAAAAGAAATTCATTCCGCTCTGTCCTGATTTCGTGATTGAACTGCTCTCTCCGACTGACGATCTGGAAGATTTGCGAGCAAAAATGCGAGAGTATTTAGAAAATGGAGCCTCTCTAGGCTGGTTGATTAATTCTCAAGATCAACAGGTCGAAATTTACCGTCCGGGTCAACCAATCGAAACTCTCGATCGCCCCGCAACCCTCTCAGGAGACTTCATTCTCCCCGAATTCAGCCTTGATTTATGTGAGATCTGGGACTAATGCTGCCATCTGATTTGTTAATGCATCGGTTTAGTGGTGAAGAACTGGTTCCAAAACGGTTGAAGCTTGATCAATCTAATCTGGCGATCGCTGAAGATTTGATCACTCTGTTTCAAGACGCTAAAGGCATCACCAAAGGAGAACTCAATCGCCAACTCTTAGAACTTGAAGGCGAAGAAACCGACTATCGCATCAAACGCGGACTTGCCCACTTACTGAACAGCGGCTTCAGCACCTTTGAAACCATGAGTCCGTTAGAGCCTCCGATGTTGAGAGAGCGAGTTTTTGCGCTGTCTGCTCAAGTTGCACCGAGTCCTCAAGCCACACAAGTCACGCTCGATCGCCTCGCAGATTCCCTCACGCAAGAGTTGGGACATGAAGTGTTGACCGAGCAGATCCGATCGGGGCTTTACGCCGATCTTCCCGATAATCAGATTTTGACTGAGTTTGAGGCTCCGACTCCAGAGGCGTTAGTGCATCGCTACAACCTCTCTCAAGTGCAAGGAGTTTTCTATCGTGCCAGTCACTTGATTTTGAATGCTCATCGCAACGATCCGGGTCAATATAAATTGCTGTTTCGCTATGTCAAACTATTTCAGTTAATGACCTACATTGAGGGCGATCCTGACCACGGCTTTACGCTCACCGTTGACGGACCAACCAGTTTGTTTAAGCCATCGACCCGCTATGGGTTAGCGATCGCCAAACTGCTTCCCGCGCTGCTGCACGTCTCTAAGTGGAGCCTAGCCGCCGAGTTGCAGGTCAACGATAGTTATTCTGGCAAAACACGCACCGGACGCTTTACCCTCGAATCAGATTGCGGATTAGTCAGCCACTATCCCCCCGGCAAAACCTACGACAGTATGCTAGAAGCGGGATTTGTCGATCGTTGGCAAAAAGCTAAAACTGAGTGGCAGCTAGAACGAGAAGTAGATTTAATTCCGATTCCTGGCAGTGTAATGATTCCTGATTTTCGGCTCATTCACCCTGACGGGCGCACCTTTTTACTAGAAATCGTAGGCTATTGGCGACCTGAATATCTCAAGAAAAAGTTTTCTCAAGTGCGACAAGCCGGACGCGACGATTTGATTTTGGCAATTTCAGAGCGACTTAATCTAGAAAAGGCGGGAGTCAACTTTAATGACACCTCTGCCCGAATTGTTTGGTTTAAGGATCAACTCTTACCCAAAGCCGTTTTAGATGTTTTAGATTAGCAATCTAGAGCATATGAATCGGGGTAGGGAGATTCGGTCATGTTCGGCACGTCTAGAACAAGACCTGGAGATTGATGCTTTTTATGAGACACCGTTAAATCCAGAAATCATTTGCTCGACCGCAGATGAAACGATCGAGCAATGAGAGAAGGGATTAGGCGAGGGCTTCGCTCCACTTCGTGAGGCTACCGTATACACACAAGCTGATCCGATCCGTCCTTGCCAAAACCTTTCGCCCCCTAAATCCCCCATTCTGGTGGACTTTGAGATGAAACGAGGTTTTAGAGGTCAAGCCATTTACCTT
>JBBRMC010000705.1:0-2504 GCA_038231055.1 Leptolyngbyales cyanobacterium | reverse complement strand
GGCAGGGCACGTTCACATTGAGTCGCGGGCACGACTGAGTGGCGTGTTGGGCGTTCATCAGTTTGTGCATATTGGACGGCACTCAATGGTCGGTGGCATGGCGCGCATCGATCGAGATGTGCCACCTTATATGACAGTTGAGGGCAACCCTTCACGGGTTCGGTCTTTGAACTTGATTGGGTTGCAGCGATCGGGCTTGGCAGATGAGCATCAAGGGCAGACGATGCAGTTGTTAAAGAAAGCGTTTCGGTTAATTTACCGCTCAGGCTTGACGCTCAATGAGGCGCTCGAACAGTTAGAATTGCTGCCCGAAAACGCACATTTGCAGCATCTCCATCAATTTATTCGTCAGTCTCTTATGCCGGGAAGACGAGGGCTGACTCCAGGGAGAAGGATCAAGGATGAAGGATGAATCGCTTCAAGGCACTCAGCGCTTTCGGGTTTTTGTCAGCACCGGAGAGGTGTCAGGTGATCTTCAAGGAGCATTGCTGATCAAGGCATTGCAGCGGCGTGCAGCCGATTTGGGCATTGAGTTAGAAATTTTGGCGCTGGGCGGCGATCGCATGGAGGAAGCCGGAGCCAAACTGCTCGGACACACCAGCACGATCGGGTCGATCGGATTGCTTGAATCATTGCCCTATGTGGTGCCGACGCTCAAAGTTCAGCAGCAGGCAAAGCGATATCTTAAAGAGCATCCGCCTGATGTCGTGGTGTTGATTGACTACATGAGTCCGAATGTGGCGTTTTGTGGCTATTTGCCCAAGCACTTGCCGCAGGTGCCTGTCGTGTATTTCATCGCGCCTCAAGAGTGGGTGTGGTCAGCTAGTTCGTTCAACACCGATCGCATCATCGCAGCGACCAGCAAAATTTTGGCAATTTTTCAAGAAGAAGCGACCTATTTCAAGCGCAAAGGTGGGAAAGTCTCCTGGGTAGGGCATCCCCTGGTTGATCGAGTGCAAGCGGCTCCGAGTCGAGTCGAGGCTCGATCGTCACTGGGAATTCCACCTGACCAAACGGCGATCGTGCTATTGCCTGCATCCCGTCAGCAAGAGTTGAAGTATCTGATGCCTGTGATCTTTGAAGCGGCGCAGCAAATTCAGGCAAAACTTCCCAACGTGCATTTCTGGGTTCCGTTAGCCCTTGAGAAATATCGCTGGGCGATCGAGCAAGCAATCGCGGAGTATGGACTGCGGGCAACTCTGCTAGACAGCAATCAAGGACAGACGACTCTGCAAGCGATCGCTGCCGCCGATTTAGCCATCACAAAGTCAGGAACGGTGAATCTTGAGATGGCACTGTTAGACGTTCCGCAAGTGGTGCTTTATCGCGTTAATCGCGTCACCGCCTGGATTGCTCAAAAGATTCTCAAGGTTTCGATTCCCTTTATGTCGCCGCCCAACTTGGTGGAAATGAAAGAGATCGTTCCCGAATTTTTGCAAGATGAGGCGACGGTCGAGAATATTACACAAGAAGCCATCGCGCTATTGCAGCTCGATCGTCGCCAAAAAATGCTGGCAGACTACCAGCAGATGCGCCGCGCCGTTGGAGAAGTTGGCGTGTGCGATCGCGCCGCTCACGAGATTTTAGACTTGCTAGACTACGATCGCGCCTAAGCATCGTGGATTCAATAGGACCGAATTCTCCCTCACCCCAACCCTCTCCCGGAGGAGCTACCGTGTACACACAAGTTGATCCGATCTGTCATTGCCAAAACCTTATGCCCCCTAAATCCCCCATTCTGGTGGACTTTGAGATGAAACGAGGTTTTAGAGGTCAAGCCATTTATCTTGTTCAAAGTCCCCCAATTTTGGGGGATTTAGGGGGCATAAGCCGACTCAAACGAAGCGACAAGGACTTGTGTGTACACGGTAGCCCGGAGGAGAGGGAGCCAGAGTCCAGTTCTCCTTCTCCTTGGGGAGAAGGGGTTAAGGGATGAGGGCAAGAGACTAAACTCCAAACCCAACATTTCTCTGAGTTATTTAATTTACATTCCTAAGCATCGTGATGAAATAGCCTCTACAAGTCAGATTTTCTTTAGAGACGCACGACCGCTTCTACGGTTTGAGACTCATTAAACCGGGAGTGGCTGGGGTTGCGGTTTGACCGATCGAGCCAGCTCTCGCAGCATCATGATGGTTGTATCAAAATCGACACAGGCATCAGTGACGCTTTGCCCATAGGTCAACTGGCTTAGGTCATCTGGAATCGACTGATTCCCCGAAACGAGGTGGCTCTCAATCATCACACCCATGCAGTGGCGGGAGCCATTGGCAACTTGCTCGGCGACCGACTTCAGCACGATCGCTTGGCGGTTGTAATCTTTGCTGCTGTTGCCGTGACTGCAATCGACCATGAGTGGGGTTGAAATGCCCTGCTTGATCAGTTGACTGATAGCTTCTTCTAAATCAGGCGCACTGTAGTTGGGACCGTTTTTGCCGCCTCGCAAAATGATGTGACAATCGGGGTTGCCTGTGGTGGCGACAATGCTGGCTAACCCTTGGGCG
>JBBRMC010000704.1:0-2507 GCA_038231055.1 Leptolyngbyales cyanobacterium | reverse complement strand
TCATTGCCAAAACCTTTCGCCCCCTAAATCCCCCATTCTGGTGGACTTTGAGATGAAACGAGGTTTTAGAGGTCAAGCCATTTATCTTGTTCAAAGTCCCCCAATTTTGGGGGATTTAGGGGGCAGAAGCTGACTCAAACGAAGCGACGAGGACTTGTGTGTACACGGTAGCCTCACGAAGTGGGGCGAAGCCCTCGCCAACCCTTCTCCCCAAGGAGAAGAGAGCTAGAGTCTTGTTCCCTCGCCTTGGGGTGAGGGTGAGAAGTTGCACCTGAATAAATCCACGTTCCTAAGAGTGTTAATCAGGAGGTCGATCGTGATTGACCTTCTCATTTTTTTGAGCGTTAATTCTCGCAGCTAGAGTCCTGCAAACCATTCATAGCCACGATCTTCCCAATAGCCTCGGCGGGGAAGCAGATTGCTCGTGAGCATGATTCGCGTCACCCATTTGCTGTGTTTATACCCAAGCTTAATCGGAGCCGCTAATCGTAGTGGGGCACCATTCTCGATCGGCAATGGCTCCCCATTTTTTTGATATGCCATCAGCGTTTGGGGATGCAGACACGAGCGCAAATCCCAACTTTCGTAATAGCCATCAGCCGACTGAAAATAGACATAGCGCACCGTTTCTTTGGGCTGTGCAAGTTGAATTAAATCGCGTAACCGCACGCCACCCCACTGGACGATCGCTGCCCAACCCTCGACGCAGACATGACGCATCACCACGGACGTAAGCGGCAATTTATAGAGTTCTTTAACCCCTAACTGCATGGGATTATTGACTTCACCATCGATCGTTAATCGATACAACGCGGGATCGATCACCGGGGTAAAGTCAAACGTATTGATAATCAGTTTGTCTGGCTCAATCTTGCTAATCGGCAACTCAGGCACAGGCTTTTGCGGATTGAGCAAGAGTTCTTCGACACGCTGATTGAGCGGTTCTGTCACTTGCCCGACTACGCCAGCAAACAAGTCTGAGCCGCAGCCACTGAGCAGCAAACCCGTGCTAGACAAACCCGCGATTTGCAGAAATTGACGACGATTAAAAGACTGCATGAAAGGCATTACCAAAACATGGATTCGAGTAGACGAGAACCCCCGACTTTGAGGGCGAGAAGGGAATGCACGATCGCGAACCCAATCACGATCGGCACGGTCATAAAGTGAACGATCCGCAGCGCTTGCCAATCGCCAAACAAATCGACGATCCAGTAAAACTGGGCGGGTTTATACATCCCAATGCCGCTCAAGATTGCTAAAAGCAGCACGGGAATGATCGCCGTGTAAACAATCCGATGCCAAGAGTAGGCTTTGCGTTTGGAATTTTTGCCGACTTGCAGCGCTTTGATGTCATTTTGTCCGACAAATCGGTGATTCCAGCGACGGCTGATCAGGATGTAGACTCCATACCACACGAGGTTAAGCGAGAAGATCCACATACTGCCAAAATGCCAGTCTCGCCCTCCTGCTAGCCAACCGCCAATAAAAATAGGGGGCAAGTGCAGTCCCTGCCGTCCGCCAAACACCGGATTTGCATTGTAGATCTGCAATCCACTCCCCAACATGATGAATAGACTCACCACGTTGATCCAATGAAAACTTTTTGCAAGGAGTGCTTGTTTAGGGAATAAAACGGGCTTAAAGCGAGGAGAATCAGTGGTCATGTAGAGCGATCGCAGTAAATAACGGGCTGAGCGCGGAAGTGCTATCCCCATTCTACAAACGAATGCAAATTCACAGGGAGTTTGCCCCTCCGCTTTGCTACCTACCGTGTACACACAAATCGTTGAGCGCTTCGTTTCAGTCGGCTTCAGCCCCCTAAATCCCCCAAAATTGGGGGACTTTGACCCTGAGCAATGGCTTAAACTCTGAACCTCTTTCTGGCTCAAAGTCCCCCATTCTGGTAGGGCTGATTCGTTAGATAGAGAAAAACTTTAGAACACGCATTGTTATGTCACTCACACTTTGACGTTTAACGAGGTTGCAGGGTTAAAGCAGTTTTTATCTTTTAAGAGAATCAGCCCTACCCCATTCTGGGGGATTTAGGGGGCGAAAGATTTTGGCAATGACGGATCGTGTGTACACAGTAGCCGCTTTGCTACAGAGCGCGTCATCTTGAGGCAGATCATGATCGCTGGAATGCCTTGACGCTCAAACAGCAAGAATGGGTTGCCTCGATCGCGCCCGATTTTGTGATTGAACTGAGATCGCGCACCGACTCATTAGAAATGCTGGAAGCGAAAATGCAGGAGTATCTAGAGAATGGCGTTCGTTTGGGTTGGCTGCTTGACCCTCTCACTCCGCAAGCAAAGATCTATCGACCAGGACAGCCGATCGAGACGATTCAATGCTCGATCGAACGGTCTGGCGAAGAAGTGCTTCCAGGATTTGTTTTCGATTGCAGTCGAGCGTTTCGTTAGAGAGAACTAAATTCGGTCCTTTCTCGATAGAGCCGAACGATCGCGCTCACCACGCCGTCGATGCTGAGATGATCGGTTTGAATC
>JBBRMC010000703.1:0-2509 GCA_038231055.1 Leptolyngbyales cyanobacterium | reverse complement strand
AACCGATGGGTCATCGGGCAAAAATCGCAGTCGATCGCTCGATACCCCTTCTTCTTCAGCGACTTCTGCAAAGAATTTGCTGATCGATTCCTGGTCTGAGAGTCCTTTAATTAAGAAGTAGCTGTTGGGAACTTGCTTGAGAATTCGCATTTGCAGCTTTACGGTGTCGCGATGTCGTTTGTAGCCGCGCTGGGCGCTGAGAAACACGATCGCGTCATGGGGAATATTCAAATCCTCTCGTCGCAGTGTGGGAATGCCGACTTCAAAGCCATCGATTCCGATATAGGTTTGGGGCAGTCGCCAAATTTTTTCGCTGTAATAGTCTTGGGCATTGTCTGGCAACACGTAGGGGTCAGCGATGAAATAGTCGATCGCGGGCAAGCCAGACGCATCCCAACCGAGCCAGGTTGCCTGAATAGGGGCAGGTTTGAGTGCCAAAATCTCACAGCTTAGATCGAGGGTGATGCTGTCCAGATCGATCAGAATGTCAATCTCGTCTTGCTGAATCTGGGTCGCGACTGCCAGGTTTGTTCCTAGACCAATGGTTTCAACGGTATGAACATGATCGAATTGACTGACATACCACTCTTGCAACGGGTCATAAAATCCTCGGTAGTTGAGAAAATAGCCATAGAGTTCAAAGCGATCGCGATCGTGGTGTTGTATTAAGCACCGAGCCAGCCAGCCGACCGAGTGGGTTGCCATGCAGTGAGACAGGTAGCCAATTTTAAGGCGCTTGTGGGAACGATCGCGGCTTGAGTGCTGATAGTCTCTTCCCTGTTGGGCGGCGTTGAGCTGGATATTCTTTTGACAGAATTTGAGGATTTGGTTTTCGAGGGTGCGCCAGCGCTGCGGCTGATCATAAAAATAAACCAGATAATAAGCAGAGTTGATCAGCCGAGAGATGTGAACCGAATGCACATCGGTAGGTTGTTGCTCAACTAAATTTTGCAATAAAGACTTATGCCGTTGGGCAATCTCAAGCGCTTCTTGCCAATAGCCTCCTGCACCGAGCAAGCCTCGCAGGATTAAATGGTTAGAAAAAATCTTTTCGGGTAAGTAGTCTGTGAGTTCATATCGACGTTCAGCCACTTGAATGCTGCGATCGTACTGTTTTGCGTTTTGATAAAACAGCGATAAGTGACCCAAAAACTCGATGTTGTCAGAGTCAAGCCTAAGATAAGCTTCGACAAGATCGGCTGCAAACGCGCCACTCATCTTGCTATAAGCAAATTGAATCGAAGCAGGCAATAAAACCTGCATTAAAGCTTTGGTGTCAGAAATTAAAGCAATGCAGCCTTCAGCAAAGTTGAGAAGAGACGGCGTAGGATCTGCATGATATAAAATCTTCTTTAAAACGCGCAGCAAAAACTCAGGATCGACTTCTGCTCCGTGAAGCGCTTGCGGAAAACCCAACTCTTCAAAAGTGTCATCGCTGAAGAAATTAAGCTCGATCGAGAGTGGCAAAAGTTGCAGAACGTTAGAGACAAGATCAGGAGCTACTTCTCGTAGATGTTGACGAATCGCCCATGCCGTTGAGTAGTCAGCCAACGTCTCGCGCCGCTCTGCCTCGGTTTGCAAGACTTGTGCCAATTCAGCTACCGAGTGTTCAATCTGGTCTGACTCGCCCTCAGACATCGCAAATAGCCACGTAGTTTGGGCTTCAGCTTCGTCACCCTGCAAAAGTTGCAGCAACCCTAGCTGCCAATAATACGATCGTTCTTCGGGGTTTGACTCGATCGCTTGCTCATAAAGTTGAGCAGCCTGAGCATAATTTCCTTGAACTAAATATTGACTGGCTTGCAACTGCCAGGGAGTTGGCGCTTCAGCAGAGTTGGTAGAAGTCATGGTCGTGGAGGCTTGATCGAAGGGGTTGCTCTAGTATGGACGCAAGACAAAGCAGCGTAACAGGCAAAAAAATGAGTGGATAGAAATCTATCCACTCACTCTCTAAAGTTTTGTGATTTAGCGCTCAGCTAGACCATTACAGTGTGGTTGCAGCACCAGCGCAAGCGGGTTTGGTAGCTGTGCCTGCTGTTGGTGCAGTTGGGTCAGCTAGTTGGCTTGCCCCTGGCGTGTTGGCTTCGCACAAAACAGCTGTCGTGGTCGCATCGCTGCTGGCGGTCACAACTGAGATGGACACCATGCCGTTATAGGACTTCAAGGCGGCTGCCTTGGAGTTGCCATAGTTGATTACGGCAGTAGAAGTAGGAGTAACTGCCGAAAATTTGTAATCGTAGTTAGGAGTTGTCGCAGGAACGGGGTTTGCCAAAGGAATCATGTCAGATGCAAATTGGCTCTTTTCCAAGTAGTAGGCTTGTTGAACACGGTTCAAGGTGCCGACATACTGCTTAGACTCAGATTGCTTGGCTTTGTTGGCTTGGTTCAAGAAAGAAGGCAACGCAATTGCAGACAGAATGCCGATGATGATGATAACGACCAATAGCTCGATCAGGGTGAAACCTTGATCTTTCTTTTTGCCGACGAGGTGTTGCAGAAACTTTGCTTT
>JBBRMC010000702.1:0-2514 GCA_038231055.1 Leptolyngbyales cyanobacterium | reverse complement strand
CACCCAAGGCGCACGCTGCATGGATTGCGGCATCCCGTTTTGTCATAGCGGCACCTTGATTAGCGGCATGGCAAGCGGTTGCCCCGTGAACAATCTGATTCCTGAATTCAACGATCTCGTCTATCGCGGACTCTGGCACGAAGCGCTCGATCGGCTCCACAAAACCAATAACTTTCCCGAATTCACGGGTCGCGTCTGTCCTGCGCCCTGCGAAGGCTCCTGCGTTCTTGGCATCAACAATCCGCCTGTCACGATTAAAAATATTGAATGCTCGATCGCCGATAAAGGCTGGAGCGAAGGCTGGATCAAGCCCGAACCGCCCACCAAACGTACCGGCAAAAAAGTCGCCATCATCGGCTCTGGACCTGCCGGATTGTCTGCGGCTGCCCAGCTCAATAAGTCGGGTCACTGGGTCACGGTTTATGAACGCGCCGATCGTCCGGGCGGGCTGCTGATGTATGGCATCCCAAACATGAAGCTTGAGAAAGAAGAAGTCGTGCTGCGTCGTCTAAAAGTGCTTGAAGAGGAAGGCGTGACCTTTGTTTGCAATACCGAGGTCGGCAAAGATTTGCCCGTCGAAACGCTGCTCAAAGACTTTGATTCGGTCGTGCTTTGCGTCGGGGCGACTAAGCCGCGTGACTTACCGATCGCAGGTCGCGAGTTAAAGGGCATCCACTTCGCAATGGATTTTCTCACCGCTAACACCAAAGCCGTTTTGGATCAGAGCCGCAATGGCAACTTCGTCTCCGCCGAAGGCAAAGATGTGGTGATTATCGGCGGCGGCGACACGGGAACCGACTGTGTAGGAACCTCCCTTCGTCATGGGTGTAAGAGCCTCGTGCAGCTCGAAATTTTGCCTCAACCTCCTCAAGAGCGCACCCCTGACAACCCCTGGCCTGAGTGGCCCAAAGTCTATCGTCTCGACTATGGGCAAGAAGAAGCGGCGGCTAAGTTTGGCGATGACCCACGCGGCTATCTCACGACGGCGACCCGTTTTGAGGGCGACGAAAACGGACAGGTCAAAGCAGTCCACACCGTCGAGGTAAAGTGGGAGAAAAATGAAAAGGGACAGTTCATCCCGCAGCAGATTCCTGGCACTGAAAAAGTGTTACCTGCGCAGCTTGTTCTATTAGCAATGGGCTTTTTAGGACCTGAGCAGCCCCTTCTCGATGCGCTGGGAGTCGATCGAGATGCCCGCAGCAATGTCAAAGCCGACCACGATAAATACATCACCAGCATCCCTGGCGTGTTTGCGGCTGGCGATTGTCGGCGCGGGCAAAGCCTGGTCGTCTGGGCGTTTAACGAGGGGCGCGGAGCGGCTCGTGAGTGCGATCGCTATCTCATGGGCACCACTGACTTGCCCTAAGTCACTCGTTAGAACCCACCACCATTTGCACGACGAAGGGTAGACCGCCCTCTGTGTGATAGCGGTCTGCCCACCCGCGGATCACCTCATCTAGTTCTTCAAGGGCGCGATCGATGCGGTCTGCGGGAATGTCCAATTCTTCTAAAACTCGCATCACTTGAGTTTGGCGGTCAGCCCAGTCTTTGATCAGCCTAAAAAATCGTGCCGTATCTTCTACCATGACGTAAGCGCGTTCTTCCTGGTCGTCGGGTGAATAGGACGCACGAGTTAGGGCATAAAAGGGCATCCCCCAGGGTGAGTCGATGCGAGTGACCGTGCCTGAATAAATTAGACGACGCTTGATATGTTCTGCTAAGGCTTCGCTCATCGGCATCTGCTGGTCTTGAGGCAGATCCTCTTGAGAGCGAGCATGGAGAAACTCGATCAGGTCGAGAAATTGAAACGAGTTGACTAACTGGGCATCGGGTAGGTTGGGCGGCAGCTTTTGCTCAATGTGGTGTTTTTCATCGGGGTTGAGGCTTGTGCCTGGAACCCGCGATCGCCCAGGTTGCCAGGGATATTGCTCTAACCACACATACGGGAATTGAATTAAATAGCGCGGTTCTTGTGAACCCAGCATCTTTAACAGCTTTCCCTCAGTGAGTGCCTGTCTGACTTCTTCTACGATCGCCTTGACTCGCTTTGGCTCAAGGTGGTGCAAATGCCCAGTCATTCGCAAGTTGCCGTCTTGCTCTAAATAAGTGGTGTAGATGGCGCATTTTGCGGCGGTTGCGGCTGCATCTAAAAAAGCCCCGTGTCGATGTCCACTCGTCCGCATTGCACTAAAGGCGAGATAGAGCATGATCTGATCCATCGCGCTGGGGTTAAGGAGCTTGATTAGATCGAGATCATTAGTCATGTTAAGAAGAACTTATAAGGGAGATAATACATAATATATCTGTAAATTCACAGAGACTATCACGATCGTGATAATTGAATCGTTAAAGTCAGCTTGTCAGCGCGAGCTTAGGAACGTGGATTTATTAAGGTGCAACGTCTCACCCTCACCCTAGCCCGCTCTCCAAGGAGCTACCGTGTACACACAAATCGTTGATCGCTTCGTTTCAGTCGGCTTCAGCCCCCTAAATCCCCCAAAATTGGGGGACTTT
>JBBRMC010000701.1:0-2524 GCA_038231055.1 Leptolyngbyales cyanobacterium | reverse complement strand
GTGGGTACTGGTTCGCACCGATATCGCTTTGATCTGAGCAAAGGTCAAACGTTGAGCGTGAGAAGCGAACGAGGCACACTGCCGATGATTTTAGCTCCTAATGGCAAAGCGCTAAGAGGGCTTGACGATCGTCAAACTTCTTGGAGTGGAGAACTTCCAGCGACAGGCGACTACACACTAGAATTTGACTCCAACTACAAGGGATACAAATATTCATTCTCTGTTCAGGTGAAATAGGAGTTAGTTCGTTTCGCTTCAAGTGTTAAGGCATTCTCTCAAAGCTATCGCTGTGGTTATTGTGGTTAAGACATAGACTATCAAGATCTCGATCGTCCCACCTAGCCTAAAGATAGTCTTCTTCTAAACCAATGAATCCTTCAAATCAGCGTAATCCCGTCGTGTTAGTTCATGGTCTGACCGACACCAACGTTATCTTTAAGCCCATGACCGCTTATTTGCAAAAACACGGCTGGGCAGTGCATAGCGTCAATTTGCTTCCCTCAAATGGCGATTGCGAACTCGATCTCCTCGCCCAGCAACTTGACACTTTCATCAAGTCAGCTTTGCCTGATCAACAACCGTTTGATCTTATTGGGTTTAGCATGGGCGGCATTGTCAGCCGTTATTATGTGCAGCGACTAGGAGGACTCGATCGAGTCCAGCGTTTCATCACCATTGCCTCGCCTCACAATGGCACGTTGACTGCTTATCTCTCTCAACGTCCAGGCTGTATGCAGATGCGTCCTCATAGTCCTTTTTTAAACGATCTCAATCGTGATGCCCCGATGTTAGAGAAGCTAGACTTCACCTCAATCTGGACTCCGATGGATTTGATGATTGTGCCAGCTACCAGTTCTCAGTTGCAGGTGGGGCGAAATATTCAGGTGAACGTGCCGCTTCATGCGTGGATGGTGCAAGACTTAAGAGGGCTGCAAGCGGTGGCAAATGCTCTGCGAGAACCGGCACGCAACAAGTGAAGAGTTCTCACCCTCGATCGCCGATTTGGGCATAGTCACGATCGCCAAAGATCGCCGATCGATGCACATAAAATTTGAACTCCATCAAGTTATCAAAGGGATCAGATAAGAAGAACGTTCGATGTTCTAGCGGCGTTTCGACAAAGCGCTGCTTGGGCTGCTGATACAGTGCTAGTTGCTTAATCTGAACTCGTTCTAACAATGCCTCCCAGTCGGCTTCGTCAGTAAAAACTAGCCCAAAATGTCTGGGATAAATTCCCTTTTGTGGGATTAATGGCTCATCGATCAGGTGGGCAACCAGTTGATGCCCATAAAGATTGAGAATCACAGCTTGAGAATTTTCTCGACCGAGTTGACACCCCAATCCATTCACATAAAATTCCTTAGCCTGAGTAATATTTGTGACGGGAAAGGTGAGGTGAAAAAGGGTAGGCGACATGGGATCAGAAAGGATAGGTGTCAGAATAAATTATGGCGAATTTCTAGGCTTGCTGATGCTTTCACCCTCCTTGACTCCCTGGCTAGTTGCGATCGGGCTTAATACGGTTCTGCTGGCGATTGTTTGGTTTGCCCCTAAAAAACTCTTGACTCTCGCAGGCATTCTTCATGCTTGGTTTTTGGGAGTCATCGTCTGGGGTAGCCTCGGATGGCAAGGTTATCTGGTGGTTGGATTCTACTTTTTAGTTGGGTCAGGCATCACCTTTGTCGGCAAAGCGCAAAAAGAAGCGATGGGCATTGCCGAGAAACGATCGGGCGCACGCGGACCTGAAAATGTTTGGGGTTCTGCACTCACCGCTACCCTTTGCGCGTTAGGGGTTCTGCTCACTTCGCTCCTCGGTCAAGGCGAAAATTTCATTCCTTTGCTGCTGTTGGGATATGTTGCCAGTTTCTGCACCAAGCTCTCAGATACTTGCGCCAGTGAGATCGGAAAAGCGTATGGCAACCGGACTTTTTTGATCACGACGCTCCAACCTGTGCCCAGAGGAACGGAAGGAGCCGTCAGTTTAGAAGGCACCCTAGCAGGAATTGTCGCCTCGATCGCCATTGCACTAGTCGCCTGGGCAGTTGGCATGATTAGCCCGATCGGAATTGGGCTATGCATCATCGCAGCATTTATCGCCACGAATCTAGAAAGCGTCATTGGCGCAACCCTACAATCAGACTTTGATTGGATGACGAACGAAGTGGTGAATGTTTTTAATACGCTAATTGGCACGATCGTGGCAATTGGGTTGGGATGGGCGATCGGACTTTAGAATTAAATGCTCAGATATCGTCTCAAAAAGCTTTCTAGTGTTTCTAACTTCAAGTTAAAGAGCGATTCAATGCGCTGAGTCTCAGCCGGAGTGCAAAAGAACTCATTGGCGAGAAGTGTTCTTAAAGTCCCCAATGATTCTTGACCTTTAGGATTGAGCAAGCCAACCAAACTTCGAGCCGCGTCAAATGCGATCAGCGGTGGATTAACGATGATCGGATCTCGATTAAAAATCCGCCCGAAGATGCGAGGAATCTCTTGACGTTGCAATATTTCTGAACCGCCCACGGGT
>JBBRMC010000700.1:0-2527 GCA_038231055.1 Leptolyngbyales cyanobacterium | reverse complement strand
TCGCATCAGCGATCAAAAACTGATTGGCAAAGGGCACCTCAAATTAATGGTGTGTCAAGAGAATTTGGCGGCAGACGAGTTTGCAGTCGATCGCAAACTGACCGCGATCGCGTGGCGTTGGGGCGAATATTACCCATTGCCAAAACACTTAGACATTGCCTATCGAGTCAGAACCAATGAGTGGAATGGTGATGTTTCGGTTCAGTTAGAAATTGTTGGAGTGAGGTTGCCGTCGCAATCTGCACCGTCTGGCGTTGAGTTTTCCTACAGTCAGCGCAGTTACACTTGCACGATCGTCGAGCGAGACGGCACCCAAGAACTGAAGATTCGCAATTTCAAAGGCGAGATTCTAGCGATTCAAAAAGGTCAGAAGATAGGTACGTTGGGCAAGACTCCCCAAACCTCAAAGCAAGTAGACGTGTCGCAACCGCAGTTCTATCACTTGATCAAAGCTGCGATGCAGGCATTAGATGAAGTCTAAGCTCGACTTGAGCCATTTTGAATCGAAGGAAAGGTAGCAAGATCAGAAAAGCGTAATTTGATTTGTCCTGATGAACTTGCTACCGAAAGAATTTCTGTCTCTCATCTCAACGTTCGCGCCGTTGTTTTCCAAACCCGTGTGGCAGACAGCAGTTTTGCAGCCCTAGAGTGGCTCGAAGCCATCCGGCAACTGCCGACCTCGGTTGCTGTGATCACCCGATTAAGTAGGTAAGTGGAATTAAATGTGAGATGGATGTAGATGTAGGTTGGGTTGAGGGACGAAACCCAACACCCGCATGGGTTACGCTATCGCTGACCTATCCTACAAATCATTGTGCCTCCCTACTTACGCTTGGATACGGCACTTTACGACCCGGCACCGGGGAATGCGAAATCCCAGTTATTCAGGCTGTTAAACTCATCTTTTTCAGGAATGGTCAGGCATTCTTGTTATTTGTAAGGCAACCCAGTTCACACGATCGCTGCCTGAGATGCTCGCAACTGTCCGCAGGCTGCATCCGCCTCCAACCCTCTCGGACGGCGCACACTCACGGCAATGTGTCGCTCTTTCAACGCGTTCACAAAAGCTTGAATGCGTCGGGGATCGGGCTTTTGATAATCGACCTCGCTAATCGGGTTGTAGGGAATCAAATTTACATGACTTTGAAACCCCCGTAGATGTTCAGAAAGCTCGATCGCGTGTTCTACGCAGTCGTTTAGCTCTGCCAGCAAAATATATTCAAATGACACGCGCCGTCCTGTAATTTTGACGTATTCTCGGCATTCACTCAGCAACGCCTCTAAGGGATATTGACGCGCACTCGGAATCAACTGCGTCCGCAACTCCTGATTCGATGCGTGTAAACTGACCGCCAACGTCGCTTGAAGCTGTTCTTCTGCCAACTGACGAATCTTTCCCGGAATCCCAACTGTGGAGATGGTCATGAGTCGCTGCCCAATGCCGACATCTGTATTCAGCGATCGCACGGCTCCCAACACGTTTTCGGTATTTAAGAGCGGTTCGCCCATGCCCATAAACACAATATTGCTGACTCGCTGCTGAAACGCTTCCTGCACGGTCAACACTTGATCGACGATTTCGTGTCGTTCTAAGTTTCGCTTAAAGCCACCTTTCCCAGTCGCGCAAAAATCGCACGCCATTGGACAACCAACCTGGGACGATACGCAGACCGTCAACCGCTTCTCAGTGGGAATGCCAACCGTCTCAACGATTTGACCATCTGAGAGCTTTAACAAAAATTTGATTGTGCCATCGATCGCAGGGGCTTGGAAGTGAATCTGCGATCGCCCGATGGGATAGTCAGCTAGATTTTCGCGCCAAGATTTAGGAAACACTGAAACCTCGCTCAGCGATCGTACCCCTTTTTGATAAATCCACTGGTGCAGTTGCTTACCCCGATAGGCGGGCTGCTCTTGCTGTTTAACCCACTCGGTTAACTCAGTGAGTGATGCCCCGACGAGCGGTTGGTTTTGAATCGACTGAATGGGTTCTAACTGCTGAATCACGGCAAAAAGGAAAGTATGGTGAGATTTTCTTAGCTCTATAGATTTCTATCTTAAGATGTCTAGCTAAGGTTTTGAAGGTAAAATCTTTGACCTATGAGAAGCTACCGAGCTAAAGCAACTCTTGAGTCTCAATACAAACGCTGACTTAATACTACCGAGTGATAAACAACCACTGAGTATAAACTTTGAGACTTGCTGAACTCACCGATAAATAATCCGTAGAATCCCGGCTTTCTTCAACCTGAACCTGGTAGAGACTGTATAACGAGCTACGTGTAAGGCAAGTACGAAGTTGAAAGCTAGGCTCTAAGCCAAACTGTTTTTCAATCCAGTGTTCTTCACCCGTGCCCTCACTCATCCCGCTGAGGAATGAATTCTATCGTGATCGATCGTGCATCTACTGCGTCTCTCAGTCCCTTGGAGCAACCTTTTGGCTCTGTTACCACTCAAGTCACTCCTTGAATAAACCGGCACCATGTTAAAACAAGACCGTCTGCTTCAAGATCAGCTTCTTCGTCTC
>JBBRMC010000699.1:0-2538 GCA_038231055.1 Leptolyngbyales cyanobacterium | reverse complement strand
TTTGTGAAACCGGGCGATCGAGTGCTGCTCAAGCCCAATCTGCTCACAGGTGCCCGTCCGACGAAAGAATGTGTCACTCGCCCAGAAATCGTTTATGAAGTTGCAAAGCTTGTGCAAGAAGCGGGAGGAAAGCCATTTTTAGGCGACGGTCCGGCGTTTGGAAGTGCGAGAGGCGTTGCCAAAGCCAATGGCTATCTGCCCTTGATTGAAGAACTGGAGTTGCCGATCGTCGAATTTAGTGGCAAGCGCTATGAAGTCGTCGGCGAAGACTTTAATCATTTACTGCTGTCAAAAGAAGCGATGGAAGCCGATGTCGTGATCAACTTGCCGAAAGTAAAATCTCATGTGCAGCTTACCCTGACGATGGGCGTTAAAAACTTGTTCGGCTGCGTTCCGGGCAAGATGAAAGCCTGGTGGCACATGGAAGCCGGAAAAGATCAAGAACGCTTTGGGGCAATGCTGGTCGAAACTGCTCGTGCTATCAACCCGGATCTGACGATTCTCGACGGCATTATTGGGCATGAAGGAAACGGTCCGAGCGGTGGCGAACCCAGAGCGTTAGGCGTTTTGGGCGCATCCAATCATGTGTTTGCCCTCGATCGTGCCGTTGTCGAAATTCTCAACGTCGATCCGGCGATCGTGCCCACAATTGCCGCATCCCAAAAACTGGGCTTATGTCCAGACCTGAGCGATATTCAGTTCCCCCACGCTCGCCCAGAAGACTTGCGTCTCGTTGACTGGCAGCTTCCTGAAAAAATGATGCCGATCGACTTCGGTGCCCCGCGCGTTTTAAAGTCAACCTTTAAGCACCTCTACATCCGCTTTATTAAAGAACCTATGCAAGCCTATCGCTAAGAGCAGAATCGAGAAGTCAGATTGGTGTTTGAAACTGATCGGCTCCCTTCACAGTCTCTTTAATATTTTTCACCTGATTTTTCCGTAAAGATACCGAAGTACTGAGCAACCTCTGAGAATGGTTTGCTCAGTCTATGCACACGATCCTGGCTACAACCTGCCTCATCCTCTGGCTCATTCTGATGATTTGGCTTTATCTCAGTTCTCCAAACTGGTTTTTTGTCCCCTTCTTTTTTTTCACCACAATGGGTGGTCTGAGATTAATGGAAGCCGATCGAGGCTGACCTCTGATCTCTCGTTTCAATTCCCTGCTAGCCTAAAAGAATTCTCACAAAGACTTCCCTCGTGATCTCTCCCTACGATCGGCTAGAGCAAATTCAACGCATCGTAGTCACGGCAGACCAAATGCGCTCGATCGAGTCTCGCATTTTTGCTTCCGGAATGCCCGTTGCCGCACTGATGGAAAAAGTCGCTTCAGCCTTAACCCGTCGCATCGCCGCACGTTACCCACTACCTGCCACTCGACGCATTGGTATTCTAGTCGGACCTGGACACAATGGTGGGGATGCCCTCGTCGTTGCCCGCGAACTGCACTTCAGGGGCTATGAGGTTAGGCTCTGCTGTCCCATCTCGACGCTAAAAGAACTCACAGCAAATCATTTGCGCTACGCCACGAGTTTAGGAATTCCTTGCCATTCACAGCTAGAGGCACTGCAAACGTGCGATTTGCTGATTGATGGCTTATTTGGCTTTGGGCTAGATCGATCGCTGACCGAACCCGTCGCTCCTCTAATCGACCAGGTAAATCAGTGGCATCAGCCCATCCTCAGCATTGATATGCCCTCTGGCTTGCACACCGATACAGGGAAGATGTTAGGAACTGCCATTCGAGCGACTCACACATTCTGCCTGGGCTTGTGGAAATTAGGACTCCTGCAAGATGAAGCACTCGAATTTGTTGGCAGCGCTGAGTTGATCGATTTTGACATCCCTCTAGCCGATGCTTTAGCGGTAGTCGGTGATCCGGCTGCAATCCAGCGAGGAACAGCTCAAGCTGCGATCGCTACCCTTCCCTTAGCGCGACCACTGACCACCCACAAATATAAAATGGGGCATCTACTGCTAGTTTGTGGCTCTCGTCGCTATGCAGGTGGTGCATTACTAACAGGGTTAGGCGCACGATCGAGCGGAGTCGGAATGCTGTCGATCACGATTCCCGAATCCCTCAAACCTGCTCTCTCTGCTCAACTTCCAGAGGCGTTAATTATCGGTTGCCCCGAAACCCCCGATGGTGCGATTGCCGCATTCCCCTCATCTCTTACTCTTGATCCATCCTTGTTCGACGCGATCGCCTGCGGTCCAGGTTTAACGCCCGATGCAACGTCGATCGTCCAACAAGTTCTCGCCAGTCACTGTCCGCTTGTTCTCGACGCAGACGGCTTGAATATCTTGGCAGCGCAGGGAACCAGTTCAACGTTGCAGAAGCGCCAAGTTCCCACCGTTCTGACCCCTCACTTAGGAGAATTCAAGCGGCTCTTTCCTGACCTGACCTCAGTGGCGTGCCGAGTGACTGCCGTTCAAAAAGCGGCTCAGCAAACGGGCGCGATCGTCTTGCTCAAAGGGGCACGAGTGGCGATCTCAGATGCCCAAGGCAATACGCGCATCAACCCAGAAAGTACTCCT
>JBBRMC010000698.1:0-2541 GCA_038231055.1 Leptolyngbyales cyanobacterium | reverse complement strand
TTCTCCATCTGCTTGCAGCGTTTCGTAGAGATCTTCTGCACTCAGATGGTTTCCTTTTGGCAAGTTTTGAAAGACCTGCAAGATAGTTTCGCGCTGTGGGGTTAAGCGCCAACCCTTTTCGTTTAGTTCAGCTTTTAGAGAAGCCGCAGTGTATACAGAAGCGTTCATATTCTCAACAAAGCCTCCTTTCTTGAGAATATAGCATATAAAAAAACAAGGTGATTTGCAAGAAAGTCACCTTGTTGAGAGTCATATTCAAGACTGAGAACCGTGAGAGCGATGTCTCTAATCCAGCCGAGAAGAGAGTTTAAGCTTCTTTCTAACTGAGGGTGTTTTCACGTTGATTGAATTGTTCTAACTCAAAGATTCTAGGTAATCACGGACGCGATTACGCCGTTTAGGTTGGCGCAATTTTTGCAGCGCCTTTGCTTCGATTTGACGGACTCGCTCGCGTGACAGATCGAGCGCTCGACCGATTTCAGCGAGTGAGTAGGGGTGCCCATCACTGCCTAAACCAAAGCGCATCTGAATGACATCCCGCTCTCGGCTCGTCAGGTCTGCTAGCAGTTGCAGCAAATCGCGACGAAGAGACTCTCGCATCAAGATTTCTTCAGGCGAGGTTTCTTCTGTTTCTAGCAAGTCACCTAGTTCAGTGTCTTTTTCTTTGCCAACTTTCGTTTCTAACGATACTGATCGAGGCACTCTCAGCAACACTTCTCGCACTTGGGGAGCCGTCATCTCTAGCTCAACGGCGATGTCTTCGATCGTGGCAGTCCGCCCTTTCTCTTGAGCGATTTTGCGCTGAGCTTTTTTAATCTTGTTCAGCTTTTCGGTGATGTGAACCGGGAGACGAATCGTGCGGCTCTGGGTGGCGATCGCGCGAGTAATGCCTTGACGAATCCACCAGTAAGCATAGGTGCTAAATCGGTAGCCCTTAGTCGGGTCGAATTTATCCACAGCCCGTTCTAGACCTAACGTGCCTTCTTGAATCAAATCCAGCAGTTCTAACCCTCGGTTTTGATATTTTTTGGCAACCGACACTACTAAGCGCAGATTTGCCTTAATCATGTGTTCTTTTGCCCGAAGCCCCTGAGTTTGAATCTGTTCAAGTTCTTCCACAGGAATGCTGACGAGCTTTGCCCAGTGCTGCTTGCCCTCTGCCATGATGGGCTTGAGGTCAGAGACCATCACACTTGCTTCAGCCGCCCAGCGCTCTAGAGAAGGGCGATGCCCTAAGCTAGACGTTAAACGATCGCGGGCATCGATCAAATGCACATAGCGCTCGATCGAGGCATTGCCTTTGATCGCTTCTTCGTTCCGCTCTTCTAAAAGTCGCATATAGCGCTGCACTCTTTGAGCTTCTGAGACTTCCTCATCTCGACCTAGCAATCTGACGCGACCAATCTCTTGAAGATATAGCCTCACCAAGTCTGTCGTTCGACGAGCGGGTACCCGAAGTCCTGCTCGATCGACATACTCAACTTCGACATCCATCAGGTCATCAGAAGCTGGCTCCATGTCGCGATCGGCATACCCTGCATCGTAGCTCTGAGGACGAAAGCTCTCTAGAGAGGAGTTTCCGTATTCTGCATCAGCGTAAAAAGAGGTGGCTGGCATCATAGTCTTTCAGTTGCTCTCGGTAGAAATAGGGTCAGGCGGCTGCTTGTGATAGTGTTCCCGTCTTTTGGGACTAGAGAACACTCGATAGAGTTCCGTAGCCTCGCATTCGCTGAGTTGATCTGAGCGATCGACAGGTATCAATGTCTACTACTCTCTACATCTTGGTTAGGAGTCAATTCGGAAGGTTATGCAAGAAGCTGCCTTCTAAGCGCCAATTGGCTGAATCTAAGCAGGACGTAAAGAGAACCTTGATGAACAGGACTCTGCTCAAAAAAGTCGGTCGCTTGAACTACATCACTTCTACGGCAATTTGTGTGTGTCTTTTCAAATGACTAGGCATCTTCATCAACGCTTCTCACTGAGTGGGGAGTTTAATTATGAAGTGATGAAGCGATTCGTGAGGTGTGTCATTTAGACTCAGAGATTCTACAGAGCTTCTCTAAACAGCTAAGAACCAGTTAGCGGCGAAGCAGTGAGCCTGGTTGTGAGAGAGCTGAAAACAGCATCAAACTTCTTTTGGGCGGCACCCAACTGAGGAACCCGCCAGTCAGGAGGTTGAGAGGTTTCAAGCTGAGTGCTGTCTAAATAGACGGGGTATCGAACCTCGATTTGCAGCGTTTCGACTCCTGGTTGTTGACCATAATGTCGCGTGATATGACCACCCGTGAAGACTTTGTTTTTGACAACCTGGTAGTCTGCTTCTAGGAAACTCTTCTCTACACTGGCAATTAAATATTCTGAAGAGGTTTCTCCATTGCCGTTGCCTAGACAGATTTGGTCGCTGATCAGTCCCATAAAGCTATGGAGGTCGAGGAGATAGACTTTGCCAAAGCGATCGAGCTTTTCTTGCAAAATCGTCGCCAAGCGATCGTGATAAGGCAAATAGAAGTCTCGAATCCGTTCCTCAATGTCTGCCTGATT
>JBBRMC010000697.1:0-2545 GCA_038231055.1 Leptolyngbyales cyanobacterium | reverse complement strand
TTAGCGCCCGAATCGCTGCGAGGAACTTATCTAGCCATCAATTCCCAGTGTTGGGCAGCCGGATATTTTATTGGTCCTCCACTGGGAGGGTGGGCGTTGGATCAATCTGCCACGATCGCGCACAGTTTCTGGCTATTTCTCTCGTTAAGCGTAGTGGTCGCAATTGGAATTCTAAGGTGGCTCGATCGCGTCATGAAGCAGAAAAATGACTCAATCTAAATGGTGTCTAGGCTATCTGGAGCGCGTACACTTTATTACAACCTGATTCTTTTTAATCTAAAGGGTTCAAGCACGATCGCTATGGTCAAAAGTCGTCTTCTTCTCAGTTTGGTTGCCTTTGTAGTGAGCGTTGGCATCAGCTTTCTGACGGGCAGAGACTTCGGCAGGGCATTGCTGGCAGGATTGATCACGTCTTTTGCTAGCTTGGTTGGGGTGGCTGTGGCAGAACGCCGTTACTACCATCTGTTTGAGCAACGAGCCGCCGAATTGATGGCACACATTCGCGGATTGCAGCACAAACGATCGGAGGCTTATGAAGCGCTGCTTGCTTTGAGTGAAGAACACGATCGGTTGGCTCAAGATCTAGATTCTCCCCGCATTCAGACCGTTGAGAAGCCCAAAGCAGCCGTCAGTTGGAATCTCGCTAACCCCTCGGCTCCGGTTCAAGCGCCGAGTAGTCAGGTTCATCTGCGCCAAACTAAACTCCAAGCGCTAGAGCGGCAAGAAGCCGAACTGAAGGAATCGCTGTCTTCAACTCTGGCAGCCAAACAGCGTGCGGAGCTAAATTTAACCACAACTCAAGCAGAACTGAATCAAATCAAAGCGCTGATTCTAGAACAGAAAAACGCGAAAGAAACGATCGTTCAAGAGATTACAACGCTGACCCAGCAAAAACAGCTCATCGAAACTGACTTATCGACCTTGCAGCCGCAAGTCAACGAGTTAGAACGCTATCGATCGGAACTCGATCAATTCCTGCTCTCAGCCGAACCCAAGCGCCAACAGGTCGAAACAGGGTCTAAATCTTTGCAAGCTGCGATCGGGCAATTACAGCTTCAAATTTCCTCTCTGCATGAAGAACTCGGTCAACTAGAAACCCAAATTCTCGATCGTCGCCAGCAAAAAGAAGATCTCGATCGAGAGGTTGCCGCATTAAAAGAAACCTTGCCAACGGATGTTACGAATAAGGTCTCGATCGTTCCTACTCACCAGAAATCGACTAGGGCAACCATTAAATCGGCTGCTCCAGATCTCCCTATCGAGTGGACTCAATTTTTCACTCAACTATCCGCCTCAGAACTCGCGGCACTCGCAGCGATCGCTAAGCAAAAAAACTTGATGCCGACCCTCAAAAAAATTGCTGAAGACACGCTCACCATGCCCGAACTCTTAATTGACTCGATTAACGAACGTGCTTTAGATACGATCGGTGACATGATTTTAGAACCCGGCTCAAGCAACACTCCCACGGTGATTGCTCAGGAATATCGCTCGATCGTTCAAAAACTCCTTCAATAATTTCTGCATCTCTCATCGAATTAAATGCACTATTTTTCTCGCCGATGAGTATTATAAAGAGCCTCTTCACCCTTCCTGGAATCGTCTTAGTTAGGGCTGTTTCTGATCAGAAATAGCATTGCCCCTCACGCATTCATCACATAAAAATTATGGTTCAGTCAACGTCTCCTATTCTTTACGTTAATCCCACAAGCGGCAGTGACAGCGCAGCAGGTAGCCAGTCTGCACCCTTTAAGACGATCACTCGTGCCCTTCAACAAGTTCAATCTGGAACCAGAATTCAACTCGCCCCCGGCACCTACAGCACTGCGAGCGGCGAAACCTTTCCGATCTTCATTCCTTCTGGGGTGACGGTGATTGGCAACGAGTCAAACAAAGGCAATGGCATTCAAATTACGGGCGGCGGCACCTATGCCAGTCCCACCTTTGCTAATCAGATGACGACGTTTCGGTTAGACAACAATGCCCAACTGCGCGGAGTCACCGTCACCAACCCCGAAACGCGCGGCACAGGCGCATGGATCGAATCGACCGCGCCCACGATCGCTAACTGCACCTTTGTAAACTGCAAACGAGAAGGGGTGTTTGCCACAGGCGCGGCAAATCCGAGCGTCAACGACAATGTATTCTTTCAAAACGCTGCGAATGGAGTCTCGATCGTGCGTGACACCAAAGGCGAGTTTCGTCGCAACGTTTACCAAAATACGGGATTTGGTTTGGCGATCGGAGATAACGCCGCTCCTCTAATCACCGATAGTCGCATCTTTGAGAATCGTTCGGGCATGGTGTTGTCAAAAGCGGCTCGTCCTGTTTTGCGTGGCAACACAATCGAACGCAACACTGAAAGCGGATTAGTTTCATTAGAACGATCGATGCCTGATTTGGGCAGCAGCCAAGATCCGGGTGGCAATATTTTCAGGGATAATGGCGAGTTTGATTTTCAAAATGCGACAAGTCCACCACTTACGATCGCGTCTGCTGGCAATCAATTAACCCCGACGAAAGTTCAAGGTCCGATCGAGTTTCT
>JBBRMC010000696.1:0-2547 GCA_038231055.1 Leptolyngbyales cyanobacterium | reverse complement strand
CTCAGCAACTCAAAATAATCCAAAATGCTGCTGAGTTGAGTGGTGAAGGTTGCTTCTTCGTCGGGCGTTAGCTGCAACCGAGCAAGATGGGCAACTTTTTGAACTTGGGCACGATCGAGCATGAGATTTAATGATCAATTAAGTGAAGGTTGAGTTGAAACAGATCTAGAAATAAACATCCATCGTTGATCGCCCAGTGGTTTTAAGCCAGTTTTGAGCTTCGATGTAGTTATTGGGAGCCAAATTAATGGCACGCTTCCAGAAGTCGGCAGCTTGATCAAATAAGGCTTCTGCTTCTTCGTCTCTGCCTTCTTCTCTGGCTTTCTCACCCAGATAGTGAAAAATGACTGCGATATTATTGACGGCTTGAGGCAAGCGAGGATTAAGCTCGATCGCTTGGTGATAATATTCCAGAGCTTTCTCATGTTCGCCATTGCTAGCGTGAATTAAGCCAATGTTGTAGAGAATATAGCTACGATCGTTCTCGTCGTCTTCAAGCGTCAGCGCTTCATGATAGTTGTCTAACGCCTCAGCATATTCGCCATCTGCCTGAGCAGACATTCCATCTCGGTAATAGGCAAAGGCTTCTTTTTCACGTCTACTCGCCGGAAAAACCCTCAAGATGAGATCTGCCATCACCGTGAAGCTTTTGTCGATAAAGTTGTCGTTGCGTTGAGTTCTAGGCATATAGCGCTCGGTAGAGAATTGAAACGGTTAGGTTGTGCAGCTTTCAGACACCTATTGTAGTTTAGCGCCCCGGCAGAGTTTGAAGTTTGAAGTTTGAAGTTTAAACTAGCGCCCAAATTCTTGATTTCGCGTTCTTATACTGGATACAGATACCTCTTTAAAATGGGCAGAGCATGGACTCTAATCTGACTCCCGATCCCGCCATTGTCAAAGCCGTTGAGCGACTCGATTATCGGGTCACTGTGGGCGATGTCGCCTCTCAAGCAGGGCTGGATGTAAATCTCGCAGAGCGAGGGCTGCTCGTGCTTGCCTCTGCCGTAGGTGGACAACTTCAGGTTGCAGAGTCGGGCGAAGTCGTCTACCTGTTTCCTAAAGATGTCCAAGGCGTTCTGCAAAACAAATTTTTTCAGCTACGTCTCAAAGAATGGCTGGGCAAGGTTTGGCGGGTGCTGTTTTATCTGATTCGCATTTCGTTTGGCATTGTGTTGATGCTGCTGATTGTCTTGGCGATCGTAGCAGTCATTCTCCTCGTTCTTGCCATGAACTCTAGTCGCGACGATCGCAACAATGGTGGCGGAATCGGCATTCCCAATATGGTCTTTCCTGACCTATTTTGGATTTTCTACCCCAACTACTACGATCGCTACGATCGTCCGTCTCCCCGCCGTCGTAATCAGAGCAGCAGTACCAGCGACATCAACTTTCTAGAAGCGGTCTTCTCGTTCTTGTTTGGCGATGGCAACCCCAATGCAGAATTAGAAGAACGGCGATGGCAGTCGATCACCACCGTAATTCGCAACAACCGAGGCGCAGTGATTGCCGAGCAAATTGCCCCCTTTTTAGATGAAGTCGGCACAGGCTACGACAAAGAATATGAGCAATATATGGTGCCTGTGTTAGCGCGATTTAACGGGCGACCCGAAGTGAGTCCAGATGGGCAGATTGTCTATCACTTTCCCGATTTGCAAACGACAGTGACTGAATCGCGACGCAAATCCGTCTCCGACTATCTTCAAGAATATCGCTATGTATTTAGCCGCGCCAGCCGTGGGCAGATTGTCGCAGCCGCCTCTCTGGGCGCACTTCTCTTAGCGTTGGCGATCGTGCTTAACGTCTCACTTGCAGGCGGAGTGGTGATCGCTGGCTCGGCGGCAACCTTTGTGAAAACGATCGCGATTCTCTCGTTGGGCTATAGCGCTGCTTATCTCTCAATTCCAGTCATCCGTAGGAGTTGGATCGGGTGGCGAAACCGCAAAATCAGCGATCGCAATGGAAAACGGCAACAACGGGCGCTGTTATTGGACAAAGCCGACCCCGTGATTCAGCACAAACTCTCTTATGCTCAACAGTTTGCTGCTGAAACGGTCATTCGCAACGAGGATCTGATCTACACCACCGAACACGATTTGATCGACCAAGAAAGCGATCGGGCTGCTCAAATCGATGCCGAATGGCAAAAACGGCTTGAAAAGGGAGAGTGAGAAAGCGTCATCCAAGATGAATCCCTCGTCCTGGTTCCACCAAAATGCAGATATCAAGCTAGCTGGCTGCTCATAGACTAATAGCAACCCAACCTTACAACACCCGCTATTTATTTATGTCAGATCAACCTGGATTGGAAGAACAAGCCCTTTCGCAAGCCATTAAATTGGGATTAACGAGTCAACTAGAGAATGCTGAAAACATAGAGGTGTTCGTCGAAACTGACTTGTTAAAAATAGCTCAGGGAAGAGTAGACTCTATTTCGCTAGAAGGGCAGGGTTTAACAATCCAGGAAGACATTCGGTTGGAATCGATCGAAGTCCAAACCGATGAAGTTTCGATTAATCTTTTAGGAGCGATTTTAGGAGACATTAAGCT
>JBBRMC010000695.1:0-2547 GCA_038231055.1 Leptolyngbyales cyanobacterium | reverse complement strand
GCAGGCCGACAAAGACGGCACCCGCACCACGGTGATACCCGAAGGCATTTTGGTGCAGGCTAGTGGCGACGGGCACATCAGTCTGTTAGTGACCCGCATAGACGACAGAACCGCGCTAGAGACTAACCGGGACGGCATCACCGGGTTTGAAGACATTGAGACGATTGTGGGCACCAGCAGCTTGCTGGCCAATGACACGCTGGGCGGGTTTGCGGGCAGAAACTTGACGGTGACGGGTGTGAGCAACTTCAAGCATGGCACGGGGTTTCTGGATGGCAACAAGAACGAGTGCTATGAATTGAATAGCTTGTCATGCCCGTATTTGTTGGGCTGCGGCATTAAAACGCTGTCGAAAATGGCCTCAAATGAGAATTTCTGGAGGGTTGCGGCATGATGAAATGTCTCAAAGTCCAAACTGTTGCGCTTTTTTTGTTAGGTATAAGTGCATTGCTAAGTTTCCACGCAAAACTATCTGCTCAAACCAGCGGAGATAAACTGGATGATAGCTACCCTTCTGTTTGGTGGCGAGCTGCAAAAACCAATCGCGCTATTGCAGAAAGTATGTATTTTTTGACTGATGAGTATGGGCGGCGCATCACCTCCGCGGGGGAGGTTTACTTAATTACCAATGCACTATGTCGCCGCTCGGGATGTAAAGATTACTCTGAGCGTGATTTGACTGCTCTCGCGTTGCAAACTCAAATACGGGGATTTTTTAACAACCGGAAAATGTCATTTAAGAGCATAAAAAGGGTTGACGCGCTAAAAATCGACCAGCTAAATAAGATAACCGAGACGCTGAGTAAAGTTGAACTACTCGATGGGTCTGTTGTTTACTTTATTGAAGCACAGCTTCGTCCCTCCGAAAACTTTCCAGCCATCAAGATTGACAACGTAAAAACCTGGGTTGGTTTGCCGCTCAATGAGATCAACTGGCCATCTCCTCGGCTGGTGTATGACCGACAGGATTTGTATTGCAATCCTGCCAACAACATGCTGACTATTCAGCTAACGGCTGAGGGCAAACCAAAAGATTATCTTCTTGCGGCCCTCGGCCCCACAGTAAAAAAGAGTTCTGGTGATTCCACCAACGCGCCCTACTGGGGTAGATGTTTTGGTCCAAATCAGCGGGCAATCATGCAGCCAACAGCCGTAAGTGGCCTGCTCAATGATGGAACAGTCATTGTTCAAATGTCATCCCTTAATGGATATGAGGGATTCTTACGTATCAAGCCCACAGACGCATTACCAGGGGTTTATTTGCCAGATGTGGTCGCTATGGATTACACAGAGTTTTCAAGATTTTTGATTGTGGCTAATCGTCGGACAGACACGCTGCGGTGTGACGGTATTCGTCCACAGACATATTGCACAGCGATGGACTTGTTGCAGTGGCAGCATAACTTTCAACTGGTTCAGCTCTTCTTATTTCCTCAAACCGCGTTTGACAACAAAACTGTTTATAGAAAGACCAAATAGCAATGGCACAACTCACATCTAGTCAAATCTCGGCATTGATTTTTAATCTCAACGGACGTGGATCAGAGAGTCGAAATTTCTCTCCCTATCGCTTGAACTGGGCACAGGTAGGCAGTAGCGGTGTAAGTATTGGTTACTTGCAGTGGGACTTCGGGGCACGTCTATCGGGGTCAGACGTCAATGCTTTATCTTTGCAAACTGGATTGAGTGTTCTTGATTTAACAAGCTTGCTCGGGAAGAAAGGCTCCGAGGCGGGCATTACTTGGAATGATCCAAGCAATCAGAGTAAATACGCCACACTCAATACGTTTTTCAACTCGTCGAACGGGCGAGCGTTTGTTGATAATTTAGACAATCGACTCTTCGTTAATTTTTCACTTGCTGATGGCAAAACCTTGCTGGGATATGAGCCTTTTGTCGCGAAGATTCTGACCCTCCCGTGGATTTCCAATTTGAGTGAAGCGGAAACAAATGGGGTTGTAGCTACTGCAGTGGGCCTGTTTAATCGAGCCAATAGCGGGGTGAATAATGCTGTGCCTACATGGACAACTAAAGAGAAGTTTGACACTTGGCTCGCAAATAGAATATCGGGCTCAAGCGAAGACGCAATCGTTGCTCGAAACATTGCGACGGGAGTGGCGTTCTACAACAGATTGCAAACGGATAACTCATTTATCGGGCGGGCATGGCGTGCTGAACAAGACCTGACGTTGCGTGGTCAGACCACTGCCGATAAGCAGGTCTTAGACCTGATGATGCGTGATCCAACTCAGGGGCAGCTCTTATTGGATCGGTTGGCAAATTCTGGTAGCGGTGGCGTTGTCATTTTGTTAGGGGGAACTGGAACGGGACGAGGCATCTGGCAAATCGCTCCTGTAGTCGCTATCGACAAGGACGGCACTTTGCGCGTTCAAGGTGGTGACGGCTTGGGATTTGTCCGTATCCGTGGTGCGGAGGCTTGGACGCCCACGCAGTCTATTGATCCCAATGCTACTGACTACAAGCCAAGTATTTATCAACAAAACGGTGTTTGGAAGCTGAAAATGGCTGACGGCACTGGCGTTGACT
>JBBRMC010000694.1:0-2549 GCA_038231055.1 Leptolyngbyales cyanobacterium | reverse complement strand
GCTAAAGGCTCTACTGCTTCGGTGCGATGGTGGCGAGGATTCGTGCTAGTGTTGCTGGCAACTCTATGCTTGTCGCTACAAAACATCCTGGTTAAGATTGCCCAATCTCCTAAACCACTACTCGTGCTGGGTGGGCTGCTCAAGCTGGGTGGTTATGTCACCCCAGATCCCAACAATCCATTTCAGGTTTCATTTCTAGTCTTGTTGGTGCGAATTAGCTTTGTGGTTCCGTTGCTGTGGCTACTCCTACCAAAACTCAATCCGAATACCTGGTCAGAGGTCAGATACGTTATCGCTAGCTCAGATCGCTACCTGAAGTTACGAATCGTGACGGCAGGCTTGCTCCTGTTTTTGTCGCAAACGTCCATATACTTAGCCATCAACAGAGTTGGACCTGCAACGGCTGTCACTATTTTCTTTATTTACCCAACCGTCACGATGCTGCTTGCGTGGAAACTATTTGGCGAGCGTCCGGTATGGCAGCAGTGGGTCGCGATCACGCTGATTTACACCGGATGTGTCTGGTTGGCATTTGGTGCCTCGCATACAGGCTTCAAAACCGATGCATTTGGCTTACTAGCGGCAGTCGCTTCTGGTGTTGTGTTTGCCCTAGAAGGCGTGATTGCTCAATCTTGTTTCAGTCGTGTGAATCCGGCAACGTTTACCGGTATGGTATTTACGATCGAATGGCTGGTTTTGCTGGTTGTGACGCTCCCGTTTATTCACATCAGTTTAAATGGGGGATTGCTGCTACTGGGAGCGCTGTTGGGCTGTGCCACACTGTCGGGCTATCTATTCAATAACTTTGGCATTCAGGTAATTGGGGCAGCGGCAACTGCGATTATTGGGGCGAGTGGTTCAGCAGTGACAGCACTATTGGGTGTAATCTTCTTGAGTGATGCCTTGAATCTGACTCAGTGGAGTGCCATTTTACTTGTGACGATCGGGGTTGTCTTGATGAATGTAACTCGATTGAAAAAAGCCTAAGGGACTGTAAATAAATAAGTTCATGCTTTCTCAAAGACTTGAGTTCGAGGGTGAAGCAGATAATTCCATTGTGGACAAATTTTGCGATGCGTGAGCTTGAGTGCTGCCATTTCCGCATCAGAAGCTTTGACTTTGGTGGGATAATGTCCTTTCAGTTGGGCTACTTTGACCGTTAAACCCGTTTGGGTTTTTGTGCCTCGAATCAAAGCAGTCATCCGGTTGAGGGAACGTAGGGGTCTGCCTGCCCAATTGAGGGAAATGGCACTGAACAAACGATGCTCAATCGGATTCCACTTGGAAGCACCGGAGGGATAATGGCAAACCATCACCTCGATGCCATAGCGGTCTGCTAATTGGAGTTGCAGTTGACGCTTCCAGTTGCGCACCCGGTAACCGTTGCTGCCCCCTGAATCACACAGGATCAACACCTTGCTTTCATCGGCAAAGCGAGGACGATCTTTGCGTTCAAACCATCGCTGGATGGCATCCACCGCAAAGGCTGCCGTATCACTAGACGTGCCCACATAGACGAAGCCCTGATTGTGCACCAAGTCATAAATCCCATAAGGGACTGCTTTGGCAATCGCATCGCCTGGAAATTCATGGTCATTGACGGCTTCCGCCTGCTGAGTCCAGGTTTGTCCTGCATTTTTGAAGTTACCAATGAGTTCTTTCTTCTTGGTATCGACACTAATGACCGGATGCCCAGCCTGGATGAACCGTTGCTTGACTCGGCGAATGTAGCGAAACTGCTGGTTTCGTGATGGGTGGTGAGTCGTCGCAACAGATTTGCGGTTGCTCTTGAGCGAATAGTCCTGCTGCTTGAGCAACCGTCGAATGCTGGCATGACTGAGCAAAAAACCGACGCTAACCAGACTGGCTTTGATGCAACGCAAACTCTGACGAACCCATTTGCTCGCCCCGCACAGGTCTCCGGCTATGTCGGGTTCCACGATTGCTTGCAACGCCTGCTCGACTCCGGCTAGTTTTTTTCTACTTGTTTGCGCCCACCCCCTGACACTCGAATCCGCTCAACGGGGCATTGCTCTAATCCCCCATCGAGTTCTCGTCGTCCTCGTCGAATCGTATTGATATCCAGTCCGGTGATCTCAGTGACTCGCTGGGTTCCCCCGTGTCCTAACCGCTTCGCTTCCAGCGCTGCCATTCATCGTCGTTGCTGTTCATTCAGGCGACTCATCAATAGATTCAGGTGTTTATGGTGCTCTCGGATCGTTTCGTTTTCTTCCTGGCACTCCCAACACTGGCACGGATGAATAGCGCGATTCCCCATAGGTGTACTCCGGTTCTGGCATTAGATCTCTTACTCTAATCTTAAAACCATGAAGTTATTCCTTAACAAGCCCTTAATTACTGCCTGTGGCATCAAACCCATCGGACAATGGCAATGGTTGTTCAAAGCGTTCTGGCTCTATGGAGCGGTTGAACCGACCACGGGTTCCTCGTTTTTTCTCCAATTCACGCACGTAGACACCGATTGCTATCAGCGGTTCCTGGATGAATTTTCTCAAGCTTACCCCGACAGTTTGAATATCCTTCAAGGG
>JBBRMC010000693.1:0-2553 GCA_038231055.1 Leptolyngbyales cyanobacterium | reverse complement strand
GCAACCCAAGTTCAAGCCTTAACCAACGAATCCTTAGATTTAGAATTAGCCCTCGAAGAAGCGCTTCGGCTCGGCTGTCTCAACTCGACCGCAGAATTAGTGAGTCAAGCCGCCCAATTAGAGCAAGCGATCGCCAAACTCTACACGACCTGGAAGCGGATTAACACCCTATCGGAACGGGTATATGTAGACACTGGAGCTAGTTCTCCCCATTTGAGAACGCTACTAAGCTGTCTTGATGGATTGACGAGCAACTCGATCGAGTTTTGTCTCGGCGATCCCAAAGGTGAAGGCTTTTCGCGTACCATCCGCTTGAAGTTAGACGACGACCAACAAACATCCGAGGTTGGCACCTGGGAATAATTTACCGTCATTCAGCTAGCGAAACCGTCGTCGAATTTTTTTCCACAAATACCTGGGATTCAGCCAGCGTCGATATCGTTCAGCCACCTCTTTGCCAACCAGCAAAATGCCGATCCAAAACATCACTTCAGCGGTTCCCAACAATACGGGAATTAGAATTGCTTTTTGAGCGATCGAGAGTGCTAAAAAAGGCGCAGCCGCAACCGCAACCCAAGGCAAAAATGACCCTACGATTAAGCCGATCCCTAATTTTCTCATCTGCTAATTTTTAATCCCAGTGTTAGCAATCCCACGAATCAACTGCCGTTGACCCAGCAAAAACAACCCGATGACAGGAATTGTCGCGATTACAACCGCCGCCATCATCAGTTTCCAATCATTCGTAAATTGCTCTTGAAATCCCGCCAGCGCTAGCTGCACAGTCTGCAACTCTGGACGGGTGGTAAACACCAGCGGTTTAAACAAATCGTTCCACTCACCGATAAACGAAAACAAAAATAGTGTCACTAAAGCGGGACGCGCCAACGGAAACATGACTCGCCAGAGAATTTGTAATCGATTTGCGCCATCGAGCATCGCGGCTTCTTCAAGCTCGATCGGAATCGTTTGAAAGAACTGCCTCATTAGAAAAATTCCAAACCCATTCACCGCCGTGGGCAAAATCAATGCGCCGTAGGTGTTGATCAGATGTCCCCACTTCAAAACCAGAAAGATTGGAATCACCAAAATTTGAAACGGAATCACTAGCGTCGTCAAAATAATCAGCAATAACCCTTGCTTGCCCCAAAACTTGAGCCGAGCCAGCGCATACCCCGCTAATGCCGACGTGAAAATCTGAAAAGCGGTCACTGCCAACGCCACAAACGTCGAATTTGCAAACGCCCGCAAAAAGCCGCCTCGCTGCCAAGCCTGACGATAATTTTCCCACGACCAGCTCCCGGCTTCTGACCTAAATGAAGTCATGACTACAATGCCTAGAGGCAACAGCACTAATCCTGCTCCAATCAGCAACAAGACCAGACTGATCTGATTCAAGAGCTGATCTCTATCAAAGGGATGAGATTTGACCTTTGTCGGGGGATCAAGGGGCATACGATCGGAACTTCCTAGCAGGACAATCTTCAGTGAATAGATAGACGAGAGACTTCATCTATGGGAAAACGCATCTTCACACGCTACACTAACGCTGAATGAGCCAGAGTTAAAAAATTGGCATTTTAGCCCCCAACGGTAAAAAATGGAGCAGAATTTAACGATTCTCATCTTCATCCTTGACTAGAGGCGGTAAAGTGTAGATTGGGCGCACCGCGTTGGGCAACCCTTTTTTAGACCCCTCAAAGCACCCAGACCGATTTGTGATGACGTATTCATGACCAGGAGACTACTGTTCTATGCCCCAACTTGAGGCGATTCAAGACCTTGACTTCCAAAGCGAGACTTATAAAGACGCTTATAGTCGCATCAACGCGATCGTGATCGAAGGCGAACAAGAGGCGCACGAAAACTATCACAGTCTGGGCGGGCTGCTGCCTGACCAAAAAGATCAGCTCGTCGGTTTGGCAAAAATGGAAAGCCGTCACAAAAAAGGGTTTGAAGCCTGTGGTCGCAATCTCAAAGTGACTCCAGATATGGAGTTTGCCCGGCAGTTTTTCTCGCCGCTACACGAGAATTTTCAGACCGCAGCAGCAGAAAACAAAATTGTCACTTGTCTTCTGATTCAGTCTTTGATTATCGAATGCTTTGCGATCGCTGCCTACAACATCTATATTCCCGTCGCCGATGACTTTGCCCGCAAGATCACCGAAGGCGTAGTCAAAGAAGAATATCTGCACCTCAACTTTGGTGAAGAGTGGCTCAAGGCAAACTTTGAAGCCTCAAAAGCTGAGCTTGAAGAAGCAAATCGCGCTAATCTTCCGATCGTCTGGAAAATGCTCAATCAAGTCGATGCCGACGCTAAAGTCCTTGGCATGGAGCGAGAAGCCCTCGTGGAAGACTTCATGATCCAATACGGCGAAGCGCTCAATAACATCGGGTTCACTACCCGCGACATCATGCGAATGTCAGCCTACGGACTAGCAACCGTCTAAAGGTTTCAGAGGTCAGGATGCTGTTTCACTGAAATCGCTTCCTGACTTCTCATCCCTTCATCAATATCCACCTCATCTCAGCCTCACCCGCAGGCTACATAAT
>JBBRMC010000692.1:0-2556 GCA_038231055.1 Leptolyngbyales cyanobacterium | reverse complement strand
CGACCGTTGCCAGAATAATAATCTTGAGTATATTGAAGGTATACCTGAGTTAACGCTACAATGAATTCTAAGCACTGATTTTCTGGAATAAAAACACCAATATCACCAGAATTATGTCCATCAACGTTTAAACATACTCGAAATCCAATTTCTGAAGCTGGCGATCGATGAGCGACTAATGTAATATCATTACGGCGATCTCGAACCGAAACCAATTCTCCGCCATCAAAGCAAACGCTAAATTTGGCTGATAGAGCTGCCAACTCAGAATGACTTTGTAGATACTCATCCAATGCTTTCACCCACGGACGAGTATCGATTAACATCTGCGAATCAATGCCAGCCGTCGGACTCGCCATAATATTGCGAATGGGGTCAAGACTGACGATTTGTGCCGCTAGTTCTAATGTTTGTAACCGACGAAAAACATTAGGCGCGATCGGGGTATGAATCTCTCGAATCTGCACATTGGCTCGATTCGTCACCTGCACATAGCCCGCACCAAACTGATCGGCGAGATCGGCGATCGCATCGCACTGGCGATCGTTAAGAATTCCACCCGGAACCCGCATTCGAGCCAGCATTCCATCTTGGGCAGACGAACCACGAAATAAACCCGGACAAGTCGGCAACTCAGACAGCAATCGATCGGTCTCCTCCCCGTGCGACGCAGGGAATCAAAGGTCATTCTAGACTCGGCATTCTGACTTTCACAGTTGCGGCACAGCGTCGGAATCACACCGAACTTTCCCGACTCTAGATCTATGAACGTTACCACACGCTGCTCACCAGATTTCTTGAATCCTCAATTTTCTTAACGTGAATTTGATCAGCTACTCTGAAAGGAAGCCTGATTGGTTGCCTTACACGACCCATGAGAATTTTACTAGTCGAAGACGATACCCGAATTGCCAAGCCTTTAGCAGAAGATCTCAGACATCAGCACCACGTCGTTGATATGGCGACAGACGGTTTAGAGGGATGGGAGTCTGCTCAATGGATTGCCTATGATTTGATTTTGCTAGATTTAATGCTACCTAAACTAGACGGCATCAGCCTGTGTAAACGTCTACGGGCTGCCAAATCTCAGGCGCTGATTCTCATGTTGACCGCACGAGATACCACGAGCGATAAAATCATTGGGTTGGATGCTGGAGCCGATGACTATCTAGTTAAACCATTTGAATTAGAAGAGCTAGCCGCACGCATCAGAGCGCTGTCACGGAGAAGCCCAGAGACTAGAGCCACTACCTTGATTCACGGGCAGCTAGAGCTTGATCCCAGCACTTGTAACGTCACCTATGCAACAGTGCCTTTAGCCTTGACTCCCAGAGAATATATGATTTTAGAGTGTTTTTTGCGAACTCCTGACCAAGTGTTGACCCGTTCAGTGCTGTTAGATCGGTTGTGGGAGTTTGATAAATCCTCTAGCGAAGACACGATTAAAACCCACATTACAAATCTGCGCCGCAAGCTAAGAGGTGCCGGAAGCCCAGAAAATTTGATTGAAACGGTCTATGGTCTCGGTTATCGACTCCATTTCGTTTGATTGATCTCAGCCATCTTTTCGAGTTCTTAACCTTATTTCTCTATCGTGAACGCAGCCGTTTTAATAATTGCAGCGATCGATGTACGAGTCACTTAATCTTTATTGATTACCAGCGTTGTGTTTAAACAGATTCAAGATCGGTTGTTGATTTCTTACTTGATCGTTCTTGCCTCGATTTTAGGCACGTTTGCGATCGCCGTCCGCATTGTCTATGCTCACAGTCTCAAACAACAACTCACCGATGAATTGACCACCTTGGGACAAGGAGCCGTTTCTAGTGCAGAATTCAATCACGGTCAGTTAGAGGTTGGGAATGATGTTTCGGTAAAAGACCTCATCGCGCGAGGTCAAGCACTGCAATGGTTTAATCTTCAGGGTCAGTTAAGGGTTCAACAGGGAAAAGCGGTTTCAACCTTGCCATTTTCGAGTCGTGAAACTTTTCAGATTCAGTCCTCTAGTCCTCGGATTCAATCAGTTATTTTGCCCCTTGTGGGTCGCAGCAGTCAACAGCAATTGGGGTATGTCAGAGCCAGTCAGTCGCTCGAAGAGTTGGACGAAAATCTGCGAAAGCTCGACTGGGGGTTAAGTAGCGGAATTGTGATGGCATTGATTCTCAGTGGTGTGGGCGGTGTTTGGCTAACGCGTCAAGCAATGCACCCGATCGAGGAAAGTTTTCAACGCCTAAAACAATTTACAGCAGACGCTTCCCATGAATTGCGGAGTCCATTAATGGCAATCAAAAGCAATGTTGCCGTTGCCCTAAAATATTCAGAAGGAATGCGACCATCTGATGCTGAGAAGTTTGAAGCGATCGCCAGCGCAACTCATCAAATGACTCACCTCACCGAAGATTTGTTGCTGCTAGCGCGGACTGATCAAGCGGCAAATCCCGATTTTCAGCCCGTGTATTTAACCCAGATTTTAGAACAGTTAGTCGAACGATATCAGCTTCAAGCCCACAAAAAACAGATTGTCTTACACGCTCACTTGACTGACTCTGTTTGGGT
>JBBRMC010000691.1:0-2557 GCA_038231055.1 Leptolyngbyales cyanobacterium | reverse complement strand
ATGGTAACGAGTGAGCCTTTGTCTTTGAGCAATCCCGCAACCGAGTGAACTTGCGTCACCTCCAACGCTTCCTCAAAGGAGAGGGGAGGCAGAATTCCGGGTAGGCGACGGGCAAGCATCGTTTTTCCACTCCCTGGAGGTCCGACAAAGACTAGATTGTGCCCTCCGGCGGCAGCGATTTCTAACGCACGACGGGCATGAGCCTGTCCTTTCACATCTCGCAAATCAAAGGCGGGAGTCTGCGATCGCTCCAATTCTTCAGCCACATCTACCTCAACAGGGGCATAAGCTGCCGGGTTATTCAGAAACTGCCCCACCTCAGAGACGTGATCGAATCCATAGACTGAGATGCCTTTCACAACTGCCGCCTCACGAGCATTGCCCGACGGGACGACTATCCCAGAGATGCCAAGACGCTGAGCGGCGGCTGCGATCGCTAACACGCCTGCCACAGGTCTTAATGTTCCATCAAGCGAAACTTCTCCTAAAAATAAATGAGTCTCTAGCAGCTCGACTTTGACCTGCTCGGAGGCTGCCAGAATGCCTACGCTAATCGGCAAATCAAAACTTGGACCTTCTTTTCTCAAGTCTGCGGGAGTTAGATTCACCACAATTCGCCGCATTGGAAAGGCATATCCCGCGTTTTTGAGGGCTGTTTTGACACGCTCTTTAGACTCCTGCACGCTCGTGTCTGGCAGCCCTACCACTACCATTCCTGGCAGCCCCCCCGCGATATCAACTTCGACTCCCACTTTTACAGCATCAATGCCGATGAGCGATGCACTCCAGACCTTGGCAAGCATGATAAATACCACGACGAACGCTTTGGTAGAGTGCCCAGAATCGTTGATTCGCTAACCGGCAGGGACTTGCGATCTTAATTGCTGGACGATCGAGAAACTACTTGATCGGGCTAGTTAGCGACAGAGTAATGCGACTCTGATGAAAATGTCTGTATGCTTCTGCTATGTCGCTAGAAACTCAAGCACCATTCGATTAAATTCATCGGCGTACTCCAAATATGGCAAGTGTCCACATTGATTGAATAACTTTAATCTTGCATCAGGAATACCACGCGCTGCTACTTCAGCATGACTGACCGGGAATGCTTGATCCTGTTTTCCCCAGATAATCAGTGTAGGTGACTGTATTTCAGATAGGCGATCACGAATAGGTTGCCAAATATCTGATTTAATTCCGAAAAAGTTTCCCATTGTCCGAAAGGTTCGGGTTTGAAACTGCAAGATATCTGATGATATATTCCGCAGCACCAAATCCATAAATTCACTGTCATTTAGGTAAGAGTTTGGATCGTAAACGCACTGCTGCATCATAAATTTTGCTGCTCTAGGGCTGGGATGATTCAGCAGTTCTCCCACACCCGGAAGCGAGGTTAGCCTTGCTGGAAATGCGACTTCTCTACCCAAACCACCAATGCCAATCAAAACCAGCTTGTTTACCCTTTTGGGAAATTGTAGTGCAATCTTCAAGGCAAGTATGCCGCCAACAGAACCTGCAATCAGGGAGACCTGAGATAAGCCTACTGCATCCATGAAGCGAACAATAAATTGGCTTAGATCGCCAATGGTATAGGTTGATTGAGGCTTGTCAGATTTACCTGAGCCGACCCAATCTAGTGCGTAGACCTGATGCTGTTGAGCGATCGAAAATACATTCTTGTACCAGTAATCGATCGCTCCTCCCTGTCCATGAATGAATAACACAGGCGATCCTTGCTCGCCCAATTCCCAATATCGCGTATTGATACCATCAACTTGGGTATATTGATCGACTGGCATCTTAATCATCATTCGCTCCTCTATTGCCGAATATACTGAATTGCTTGGATCAAGGCATTAATCATTAGGTCGTAGCTCTCATCTGTCGATGGCTCTAACGTGAGTAACCCAGCTTGCTCGGTTGCGACAAACCCATAGAAAGCGGCGTTTAACATTCGCATCGCATGAATGGTTTCTGATTCAGTAAATCTGTAGGGTTGAAGAACTCGCTGGTAGAAAGTCACAATGCTTTGAACAATGGGTGCACAATCTGGCTCGGTTGGCTGCAAAGGCATTGCCGTCATGACCCGATAGAGTTCAGGACGCGATCGAGCAAAATCTCTGGCTGTATGAGCTACCGTTTTCAATAGCTTAGAAGAATCACTAATACCCTCAATAGATTGACAGCACGATGCTAGAAATCGCCGCCAAATCTCAAGCGCAGCCAATCGCCGCAAGGCTGCGCCACTTTCTACATGTTTGTAGATCGAGGGAGGCGTAATCCCTAACTCACGCGCTACTCTATTTACCCCTAAAGCTGTCTCACCCCCTGCTTCCACACAGGCGATCGCGGCTTCAATGATGTCGCGTTGAGTGAGCGATTTTTCTTTAATGGGACGACCCATAGCAAACTCGGTCATTTAGCTAACGTTATCTACTAAAAGCGAATAGTATTAGCTTTGTCAAGTATCTTTTAACTCCCTCAAGAAAATGTCCACGTTACGAATTTTCTGTTGATCTAACCCTGACCTGAGATGCTCCTTTACCTGAAACTGTCT
>JBBRMC010000690.1:0-2557 GCA_038231055.1 Leptolyngbyales cyanobacterium | reverse complement strand
AGAATCTTTTCGGCGATCGTGCACTCCCTCTTATCCAAGAGCGGTGCCACCTGCTGAGCCTCGTCGATCGTGATTCCATAACCCACTAGTTCTGCCTCATAAGCTTTGTCCCACACTGCCTTAACGGGATCTTTACCGATCGCTAGCCATTCTAAATACTCCGTATCAGACATACCTAAATCGATAATTAGAGGCTGACTATTCACCAAGGTTTTTCTCTCAACTAAATTTGTTACGGCACAGCATATCAGATGAATGAGGTAATTTTTACTGTCTTTAAAGAAGAAAAAAAGCGGCTGTCATCCCCCTCTAGGAGTAGGTTATAGTTTTAACGCCCAAACTGTTACTTTGAATACTAAATGAAGCCTCTCGCTCTAACTTTCGTTCTAACGGCGTTGATCTCGTCCCCTTTTCTGATGGCTGCTCTATCGTCCGCCAAGAATTGTGACCCTGCTTATCCAGGTGTTTGCATTCCTTCCCCGCCGCCTGACCTGGACTGCAAAGACATTCCCTATCGCAACTTCAAAGTGTTGTCTCCTGATCCGCATCGGTTTGATGGAGACAAAGATGGCATCGGTTGCGAGAAAAAATAAGGTAGAGACGTTTCGCTGGAACGTCTCCACGCCATCGGGTAAACGCACGATCGAGGGCATTCATTTGGATTCGTTTAGAACAATGTTTACCAACGTCGAATAATTTGCCCTAATTCTTGAAGATTTAGATAGTCCACGACAAAGCTTTTTCTGAGCAAATCAGGCGGAATGAATTCGTCATATTTTTGAAGTTTAGGGACTTCATCCGGGTCGAGCAATTCGTCGGTATTAATGGTTTTGCCATTTAGCTGCGACTCGCTCCAAGCTGCCCCAAACGATCGTAGTTCATACTCCAAACTCTCTAGCTTGCACTTACCAAGTCTGATGATGATGAAATAGGGCGATCGTGCCTTGATGCTTTTCAGACCTAGTGCCCCCTTGCAGTAGAATCTCAAAAAACGTTCCAAGGTACGAAACGCAGTAGTTCCTGCCCAGGGAAAAATACAGCAAAGTTCCTCATCTAAGAGCACGATCGGATGATTCAACAATCCGCTGTTGCGTGCCATTTCTCGTGCAGCTTGAAGCCGTGTTTGCGCGCCCTCTTGCAGATAGGAATAGTGCATAGTTTCTGACATAATTTGCCGCATTCGTTGCAGCACTCGCGTGTGAATCTCTCCCGCACTACCTCGCCAAGAACTCGATGTGGCTGGCTTTTGGCTGGCTTGCACTGCAATTACTTTTTTCTTACTGTCTATGTCCAACACTTCCCAGACTCGCCCAGCAAGTGAGATGAAATCGCCTTTGTTTGGCGGCACTACAATGCTTCCGATCGCTTTGCCGTCCCGCTTGACCACATAGTCCTCAACATCGGGGAAAATTGCATAAAACTTGAAATTTCGAGCGATTTTTTCACCCTGCAATCCAATAATCAATCCGCCTTCCTGAGTTTTCTCAATTTGCTCGATGTCGATGAGATGCCGCAATAGTTGACGAAAATCAGCTTGTGCAATGGCTTGAAAAGGCGGAAGTGTCAACACCTGCTCAGCCAGTGCCGAGGGTGAAAGCTCTCCTTGAGATGCCAACACGCTCATCGTTTGGTGATAAAGCAAACTGAACGGATAGCGCATCGATCGAGTCGGCTCAATCCATTTCTCTTCAAGATAAAGCTGAATCACGGCAATGGACTGCAAAAGCTGCCAGGGCACTTGTTCGGGCAATAATTCCTCACCCGTGGGTCGCTCTTCTGCACAGACAAATCGCATTTCAGCCGCGCCGCCTCGTCTGCCCGATCGCCCCAATCGCTGCAAAAAACTCGCGACCGATGAAGGAGCTTCGAGTTGAATGACGCGATCGAGTTGCCCTAAATCAATGCCCATCTCAAACGTCACAGTTGCAGCAGTGACGGCTGGCGTATCGGGTTTTCGCATTGCCGTTTCTGCGGTTTCTCGCAGGGAGGCTGAAATGCTGCCGTGATGAACGTGATAAATATCGGTAAATCCCTTAGCGCGAGCAATCTCTCGCAGGGCAGCGATCGCGTCTTCAGTCGCGGTGCGTCCGTTCGCAAAAATCAGACATTTGCGACCTTGGCTTTGATTAAACAAATGCAAGTGATAAGGGTTAAACGCTGAATCTTTGGTTTCTCCGATCGCTCTCACAACTAATCCCGGATCGTAAAAATGCTCCAACGAAAGCTGAATTGTTCGCTGTCCGCCATCAATGTGGGGGGTGATGACTGAGCGAGACGTGCCCGATCGTAGCCACTCTTCTGCCAGATCATAATCTCCTAAGGTGGCTGACAACCCAATTCGGCGCGGCTGATTGTGGGTCAGTTTAGCGAGACGAACCAACTGACAGAGAATCTGAGCGCCCCGATCGCTGCCAATGAACGCGTGAATCTCATCAATGACAACAAACCGCAGATCACTAAAGACCCGATCGAGATCAGCCCGTTTGTTAATCAGCAGGCTTTCTAATGACTCTGGCGTGATTTGCAAGACACCGCGTGGATGAGTGAATAGCTTCTT
>JBBRMC010000689.1:0-2557 GCA_038231055.1 Leptolyngbyales cyanobacterium | reverse complement strand
CTACCCAGATCAGAGTGCCCAATCTAAATCAAATCGTTTCATCATGATTTAAACTCTGCTGTTGATAATAACTTCATAACGATTCATTGCCTTCAAAATTTAGCTTCTTTCGCAGGCTCTTGCTCGAAAGGTTGTCTGATCTACCCTCAGCAGACGAGAATAAATAGGGCAATCACCAGCACCGGGAGGCAGATGTGGCAGACGGATTTGATTACGATTTGGTAATTATCGGCGCGGGCGTGGGCGGGCACGGTGCGGCTCTCCATGCGGTTGATTGTGGGCTAAAAACCGCCATTATTGAGGCGGCAGATATGGGTGGCACCTGCGTTAACCGAGGATGCATTCCGTCTAAGGCGCTATTGGCGGCGGCGGGTCGGGTGCGAGAACTCCGCAATGCCCATCATTTGAAGTCTTTGGGGATTCAAGTCGGCGATGTTTCGTTTGATCGAGGCGCGATCGCCACTCATGCAAGCAACATGGTTGCCAAACAGCAAGATGGGCTAGTTAACAGTCTCAAGCGGGTCGGAGTCGATGTGATTCACGGGTGGGGTCGTGTGGCAGGGTCACAAAAAGTCTCCGTCACCACGGATGCAGGTGAGAAAATCATCACGGCGAAAGACATTATCCTTGCACCGGGATCAGTGCCCTTCGTGCCTCCTGGCGCACAAATCGACGGCAAAACGGTATTCACGAGTGACGACGCAATCAAGCTAGAAAGTCTGCCCCCGTGGATCGCGATCGTCGGCAGTGGCTACATCGGGCTTGAATTTGCTGATGTTTATACCGCTCTCGGCTGCGAAGTGACGATGATCGAAGCGCTCGATCATCTGATGCCAGGATTCGACCCCGATATCGCAAAGCTCGCGCAGCGTATTTTGATCGCCCCTCGCGACATCGAAACCAAGGTCGGAATGCTGGCGATGAAAGTGACTCCGGGTTCGCCCGTGGTCATCGAGCTTGCTGATGCCAAAACCAAGGAGATCGTCGAAGTTCTCGAAGTCGATGCGTGTTTAATCGCGACGGGTCGGATTCCGGTTGCGAAAGACATGGGGTTAGAATCGGTCAGCGTCGAGTTAGATCGACGGGGCTATATTCCTGTCAACGATCGCTTAGCCGTTCTCTCAGAGGGAGAACCCGTTCCGCACCTCTGGGCGATCGGAGATGCAACAGGCAAAATGATGCTGGCTCATGCGGCTTCTGCCCAGGGCGTAATCGCCGTTGAGAATATGTGCGGACGCGATCGTGAAGTAGACTATCGCAGCATTCCTGCCGCCGCGTTTACGCATCCTGAAATTAGCTTTGTGGGCATGACCGAACCTGCGGCAAAAGAATTGGGCAAAGCGGAGGGATTTGAAGTCTCTGCGGTGCGGACTTACTTCAAGGGCAACGCCAAAGCGCTCGCCGAAGCAGAAGTCGAAGGGATCGCCAAACTGATCTATCGATCGGACACTGGAGAAGTTTTAGGCGCTCACATTATTGGACTCCACGCAGCAGACTTGATTCAGGAGGCAGCAAACGCGATCGCGAATCGTCAATCTGTTCACTCTCTAGCGTTCTTAGTCCACACTCACCCCACGCTGTCTGAGATTCTAGACGAAGCCTACAAACGAGCCGCCGTCCACTGACTGCGAGGAAGATAGATGGCTAGAGAAGAATGAATGGCACCCTTCTATCATTCTCTCCTTCTCTAGCTTTACCATTCAAAACTCAGAACTCTCAAGGAATTGCGTTAATCTACTAGATAAGGATTCGCGTTGGTCAAATCTAGTCAAATCGGCTAGAGCTTGGCTCGACTCAACTCCTATCGACTTTAATTTTTTATGCGTTTTCTGGCTACCCTAATGGAGATACGTCGTCGTCATCCCAATCCCGCCATCACGATTCCTCAAATTCGATACCAGGCAACGGTTCCTGACTCTGCTCCGCGTCATATCTTAGAGGAAATCGTTTGGGAAAAAGAAGCCGAAGTCGCTAAGATGCGCGATCGTCTCCCGTTGATGGAGTTGCAGAAAAAAATGCAGGCGGTCACGCCGACTCGTGATTTTGTAGCGGCTCTGCGGCAAGGAAAAACTCGCCCAGCGGTGATTGCTGAAGTTAAGAAAGCATCGCCCAGCAAGGGAGTGATTCGAGAAGATTTTGATGCGGTAGAGATCGCCCAATCTTACGTGTCAGGAGGGGCATCGTGTCTATCTGTTCTGACCGACCAGAAGTTTTTTCAAGGCAGCTTTGAGAATCTTTCCCGCATTCGTGCGGTGGTCGATCTGCCCCTGCTGTGCAAGGATTTCATCATTTATCCTTACCAAATGTATTGGGCACGGTTGCAAGGAGCCGATGCGGTTTTGCTGATTGCCGCGATTTTGCCTGATAAAGATTTACAGTATTTCCTGAAAATTGTTAAAGCGTTGGGTATGGTGGCTTTGATCGAAGTGCACACGCTTGAAGAGCTCGATCGCGTTCTCTCACTCGATGGAGTCACGATGGTGGGCATCAATAATCGCAACCTCAAAGACTTCTCAGTCGATCTTGACACCACTCGGCAGCTACTAGCAGTGCGGGG
>JBBRMC010000688.1:0-2565 GCA_038231055.1 Leptolyngbyales cyanobacterium | reverse complement strand
GGTGCTGCTGACGTAACGCCAACCCTTCTTGCCCTAAGCCTGCTACCACGACGGTATAGTGATATTCCTCATCCCGCAGCAGATACCGTCGATACGCTTCACAGTCTTCGGGACTATCATCCACAATTAAAACTGTGCGTTCGATTTGACTCATAATTAATTTTTATCTCGGGAATTCGTGGGAAGCATTGTGATGTCAAACCAATAATATAGTAACGTTTGGATACTTCGTTTTAACAGACTGAAATCTACCGGCTTGATGATATAGCTATTCACCCCTTGCCGATAACAGTCTTCGATGTCTTTTGGGTCATTCGACGTGGTAAAGATGACCACGGGAACGAATTTCAGATCATCATCTTGTTTAATTCGGCGCAGCACCTCCCGTCCATCTGTTCCCGGTAAGTTGAGGTCGAGCAAGATTAGCCCTGGACGGGGGGCACTCTCAGGATCAGTGTAACTATCGGTGTGGTAGAGAAACGCCAAAGCTTGGTCGCCACTCAAACAACGGTAGATGGGGATAACCAGGAGGGATTGGCGCAGGAAACGCAGGAACGATTCAAAATCCTCATTGCTGTCTTCAACGATCAGCAAGGCGGGGTGTTGCACAGGGGGGATGACTGAAGATGCAATCATAATTACCCTGCCGATAAGGTAAAGTAAAACGTACTGCCCTCACCGGGCGTAGATTCTACCCAAATTTTTCCATCATGCCGCTCGACAATTTTTCGGACGATCGTTAAACCCACCCCGGTGCCCCCTCCATATTGGTCTTGCGGATGGAGGCGCTTGAAGATCTGAAAAATCCGTTCTAAGTGCTGAGGGGGAATACCAATGCTGTTGTCGCGGATGTAGAAAGTATGAGAAATTCGGTCTCCATTACGCACTGTTTTCGCTTCGATAAAGCCAATTTCAACCCATTTCTCAGCTTTGTCGTTATATTTAATCGCGTTGCCGATCAGGTTGGTAAATAACTCAGTAACCTGAGAGCGATCGCAGCGAACCGTCGGCAGCAGTTGGGGTAAACGAAAATCAATTGGTTTCTGAGGCTGACTAATCTTGAGGGTATCGATCGTCTGTTGCACCAAAACATTGAGGTCTACGACTTGCCACGACAGTTCAGCCCGTCCTAACTGAGAATAGTGCATCAGCGAGTTAATCAGATCCTCCATGCGCTGGGTCAGACGCACCACCGTTTGCAATTTGGTGATGCCGTCAGAGGGCAACACTTCACCATAGTCTTCCATCAAGAAATTAGAGTAGTTGTGAATCCCTCGCAGCGGCTCCTTCAGATCGTGGGAAGCAACATAAGCAAAAGAATTCAGCTCCATATTGCTGCGTTCTAGTTCTAGATTGACTCTTGCCATTTCGTCGGACTGAGCTAGAATCACATCCACAATCAAACTCCGCAGATCGATCGCGGCTTCAATTTCGCATTGCAACCAGTTTTTACACTTGAGGCGCACTGTTTCCTGCCAAGCTGCAAAAGACTGACGCGGGGAAAAACTCAAACTCCCATCGGCTTCAATCTGCTTGGGGTTGTCAGGATTGCCTGCCCAGGTTACGGTTTGCAAAAATTCGGGACGAAACCACAAAACATAACGATCTTGGATTTTTGAGACTACCATCGCCAGTAAACCACTTGCGACATTTTTATAGGCTAAAGCCGCTGGGTACAGGCTGGGCAGAGAATCGGTCACAAAGAAGTCGTTCCCTAAGCGATCGGGCAACCACGCTAACAGATCAATCACGTCTTTTTCACAAGGAGTGTTGCCAATCAGGACGATGCGATCGCCTTCACAAACCGCCGCGCCCTGTGCGCCTGTGAGGTAGAGCAAATCGTCAGGAGAATCTTCCAGGGAGAGTAAAAAATCTGTGGCATTCTTCAGACGATTGACAAAACGCACCTGAGATGCTTTAAGCCGGAGTTTGTAATCGAGGTTTTGAGTGCCTTCCTTAACTGATAACTCGGTAGACATCAGCTGACCGAGAAACTCGCAAATCGTGCGGATTTCGTAAGGCACGAATTTGGGCGTGTTGTGATGGCAGGTAATCATCCCCCACAACCGTTGCTCCTGGATCAGCGAAATGCACATCGAAGCCCCTACACCCATGTTTTGCAAATACTTAATGTGGCATGGTGACATACTCCGCAGCACACAATGGCTCATATCAATAGGGGCGGCTGGCTGTAGGCTTGTGAGTAATCCACTGGGCTGATAGTTGACATCGGGCAGCAATCGCAACCAGTTGAGGATGTAAAGGTGTTTTGCCTGTTGCGGAATGTCGGTATCAGGATAATATAATCCTAAAAAAGCTTCGAGATCTGCTTGCTTGTCTTCAGCAATAACCGTCCCATCTCCATTTTCATTAAAGCGATAGATCATCACGCGATCGAACCCGGTAATCTGTCGCACTTCCTTGACGATGAGATTGCACAGTTCCAAAAGGTCTTTTGTGACCTGAATTTTGGCGAGGGTGTCTTTGATGTTGCGATAAGACTGGGTAAAGTCGCGTTTCGCATTCGCGGCGATTGGTTCTAGTTCGAGCACAACCTCACCACTG
>JBBRMC010000687.1:0-2568 GCA_038231055.1 Leptolyngbyales cyanobacterium | reverse complement strand
GTTCAACTTGTCGGCACGGCTCACGGAAACCAGCTAGAAAATCTGATCAAAAACCCGACTCTTTCCGATCTAGTGGGCGGCATTCAGTCTGTAACGTTGGGAGACGAAGAAGCGAGACGACGCGGCAGTCAAAAGAGCGTGTTAGAACGCAAAGCCCCGCCTACCTTTGACATCGCCGTTGAGATGACCGAGCGCCAAAAATGGGTAGTGCATGAACAGGTTGCAGACACGATCGATATGCTCCTGCGTGGCAGACGACCCAATCCAGAAGTCAGAACCGTCAACGAGGCTGGAGAAGTGACGGTGACTCATGATTTGTTAACTACTCCAGAGACTTCCGGGGGACGGACGCGATCAAATGGAGTTCGCAATAATCCCCTCTCGATCGCGCCGACTTCATCGCAAGAAGGATTTTTTACGCCTCCTCCTCAGGGACGTGGATGGCGATCATCGGGCAAACTCAAACCTATGCAAGCAAACGCTCTCACACCTGAACAGCAAACCTTTGAGCAAATGCTGGATGCGTCGCTCAATCGAACTTTTGATGCGCGGGACGATGGATTGCAAAGTCTGCAAGATCCTGAGACGGGGGAGTATGTCCCCGGACCCAACGGAGAAGATTTGCCGTTGCACATTTATCCCTATGGGGTGAGTCGGCATCAGTTAGATCAAGTCGTTCGTACATTGAATCTTCCCGTTGTGTTGACGAAGGATATTGACAACGCGGATGCGGTTTTAGCGCTCCGATCGCACGTCAAAAACCATTCTAAACTGCGCCATCTAGCAAAATCTCGACAAATTCCAATCCACACCCTAAAAGCCAGCAGCGTGCCGCAAATCGCTCATTCTCTGCGCCGATTGCTGAACATGGATGACCCTGCCATGCCTGATGCAGCCGAGCTAGAGTTGTTTGTGCGGGGTGACAGTGAAGACGAACTGGAGGCACTCGAAGAAGCCAGACTTGCCGTTGAGCAGATCGTCATTCCCAAGGGACAACCCGTTGAACTCCTGCCGCGCTCTGGGCTAGTCCGCAAGATGCAGCATGAGCTGGTCGAACACTATCGTCTGCAATCTCGCAGTTTTGGAGACGAACCCAATCGCAGACTGCGGATTTATCCAGCATAAAGAGTTTTGGGGGTTGAGTCTGATTTGAGGCAAGTCACTGCTAGACTCAAAAGTCTTACAGCTTGCTGCCTGAGCAGGTCAACCCTCAAAATTTAAATTCTTTGCCATGCTTGAGTTCATTCGGTCTGACCTTTCCCAACTGGCGGCTTATAACACCCAACACAGTGACGATTCTCACCAAACCAGGATCGATCGAGTCGATGTTAATGAAAGTCCCTATGATCTGCCCGATGAACTTAAGCAAAAACTAAGCTGGGCTTATCAGCAAACGATCGAGAATAATCGCTACCCCGATGGTGGATATCAAGGTCTAAAGACGGCGATCGCTGAATATGTCAGTGAGTCATCTAACTCAACGTTTACGGCGAATAATCTCTCGATCGGCAACGGCTCAGATGAATTAATTCGCTCTCTCCTGATTGCGACTTGTCTTGGTGGAGAAGGCTCAATTCTAGTCGCTGACCCAACGTTTTCAATGTATGGAATTTTGGCAAAGACATTAGGAATACCAGTTGTGACGATCGGGCGTTCTCTAACTAATTTTGAGATGGATTTAACGGCGGCTCAAGACGCGATCGCTCAGACTGACACACCACCGATTCGAGCCGTCTTTGTTGTTCATCCCAATTCACCCACCGGGAATGCTTTGACCGATGCCGAATTAACCTGGTTGCGAGGGCTTTCTCAAGCTATTTTGGTGGTTATTGATGAAGCGTACTTTGAATTTAGTCAAACGACAGTTGCGGCTGAACTCGCCCACCATCCAAATTGGGTAATTTTGCGAACCTTCTCAAAGGCATTTCGACTCGCTGCTCACCGGGTTGGGTATGCGATCGCGGCTCCTGAATTAATTACAGCCTTAGAAAAAGTTCGTCTCCCTTATAATCTTCCTGGTTTTACCCAGGCGGCGGCTCTGGTCGCGATCGCCCATCGGCATGAGTTACTATCGACCATTCCTTTGATGCTGACCGAACGGACTCGGTTGATTCAAGCCTTTTCTCAACACCCAGAATTTCAGGTTTGGGAGAGTGCGGCAAACTTTGTCTACTTACGTTTAAGAGAATCTGATGCCAACACCAGATTGGCTACAATCTGTCAAACCCTTAAAGCGCAAGGAACCTTAATTCGACACACGGGAAATGGGCTGCGAATCTCGATCGGCACTCCCGCAGAGAATCAGCGAACTAGTGAGCGATTCAACACCCTTAGGAACGTGGATTTATTAAGGTGCAACGTCTCACCCTCACCCTAGCCCTCTCCCCAAGGCGAGGGAACATGACTCTAGCTCCCTTCTCCTTGGGGAGAAGCGATTATCTTGAATGTCAAGCAAGTCATGCAGGTTGAGGAGTCGGGTCTGGTTTGGAGTGGAGTTTCGGTTGCCAGTCTTGTTCCTGTTTAATCATGGCATTGAGAATGGTTAACAACTTATGCATACACGCCACC
>JBBRMC010000686.1:0-2576 GCA_038231055.1 Leptolyngbyales cyanobacterium | reverse complement strand
TTGTTGATAGTTCTGGCGGGTCAGATGTCCATCATCGCGGCGCAATTCAGCCGTTTGTTGTGCATTGACCGAAAGTTCACGGCGCTGTAAATTGCGAAATTCTGCGCCTGTGAGTTGATTGTCTTTCACACCCGTGAAGATCCGTTGTTCTTAATGCAGTTCCCGATGAGAAACTTCGCCTGCTGAAGCAACCATAGGCGTAAAGATTGCAGCCGCAGAAATGGCAGTCAGCGCGTAGCGAATAAATGTAACCATGATTTTTCTCCTGGTAGGGGTGATTTGCTGAATTAGAGGGTTCTGGGTCAGTGTGAGTGCAATAAGAAACGGTTAACCCGTGCATTGCTCCCACTAACGATGGTCATCCCGGCGATCGCGCTGAATTGCGAGAGCTACATGATGCTCAGCTTGGTCGAGATGCACGGTGGCTCGATGTCTCCATGCCCGCGCCGAATTGTTGTCTTCTTCAAGGGAAGTGTCGCGTTTCGCACTTTGAACCAGTCGCTCAATCTCTCTGAATTTGCCTTCATGAGTCAGCGAAGTATCGATCGCGGGATGATCATCGACATCCTTGCGATCGAGGACAGAAGCTCGGTCAAGCTCCCGAATTGCTGCATGAATCTCACGAGCCGCAACGTTTTCTTCTGCTTTCACATTGCGTTCATCGGGTAGCTGCAAGAGTTGTTCTGCTTTGCGAAGATCGCTGCGGGCGTGAAGATAATGTGGGTGATCTCCGGGGATATCGGCTCTGGCGATACCGGGAGCAATCGCCGTAGCGAGTAGGACGGTGAGAAGCCCGATCGCGCCGAATGTTTGAGATTTCATCGGTTTACTCCATCTGTTGACTGGATGCTCCTATTTTGTCTTGCTCGCGCTGTGGCTTCTAGAGGAATCAACGCAAATCAGCTTGCGGGTTCACGTAAGTCTATGAAAGATGCACAGCGCTATGATGAAACCGGACGATAGGCATCGGAAATGAAGCGATTTAGAGTTCGACAAACGATTCTGCGACAGATGATAGCGGTGGGAGCAGCGATCTCGCTGAGCTTTGTTTATTGTGCGATCGCTGGAAACCTACCTAGTATGCAGAAATTCGAGATCGGGGTGCAGGATAGTTTGATCCGGCTTCATAAACCGGGTGTGCCGCCGCAAGAAATTCTCATGCTCAAAATCAATTCTACTGAAATGGCAGGATATGATTTGCACAATTTATCGCAGCTAAATCTGTTTTATGCAACGCTGACGAAGAGCTTGATTGATAACGGTGCAAAGGTCGTTGTCTTGAATCTGCCTGAACAGATGAAGCAGTCTGTCGATGCAGATGTTCGACTCACGCAACCGTTCAAAGATGCGATCCGGCAATACTTCAATCAAATTGTTCTAGTCGCTCGTCCGAGCGTGTCGCCGTCCGGTGCTGCAACCCTGAACATCTACAATCACTTGCTGCCGTCTGAGGGTAAAAACACGATCGCTCCAGAACGAATTGTGAGCTATTCCCGCTATGCGCCGAGGGCGCGTGAATTGAATAATCCGGCTCGTCGAGCTGAACTGTTTGGGCGCTTTAGCTATGAAGATGACTCCGATCCAAAAGCGACGTATCGAGTCAAATCGGTAGCTGTCTTAGCATTAGAAAAGTTCTACAAGGCATCACACGATCGCTCAGATTTACAGCGTCTTTTTCGCTTGCAGGCGCGCTCACCGCTCATGGTCAATTTTTGGGGTGCAGCGGGTACGTTTTCTAGCATTCAATTCCACTGTACTGCTCAACAATGCGTACAAGATTCTCAGACGGCTGAAAGGCTACATAATAGATTAGTAATTGTTGATTTGCCTGAAGAAAAAGCGCCAGAGAGCTATGGTGAACACACCCCTTATGGGGAAATGTCGATCGCAGAAGTACAAGCGAATCTCACTGCTAGTTTGATGACCGACTCTTTTCTTCAAATCGCTCCCAAGAACGCTGATCTAGTGATGACTCTGCTCGGTTCTGTTCTGATGGCACTCTACATCAGTCGCCGCTGTGATCGTCCTCAAATCCAACTGATTCATCTATCGGATATTTGGGTGTTTCTGATTCTCATCGGGGGCTATTTCGGTCTTAGCCTGCTTCTGTTCTGGCAAGGATTGATTCTACCGCTGTCGATTCCAATTCTGGGCTGGCTCGGAGCAGGAGTCGGGATTGTTACGATTTTGATGCTGAGACAGTCTGTTCAACAGCGACAAAAATTAGCAGAACGGCAGGCAGTCTTGCTGCAAACTCGCAAACTCCTGCATCGCGTCGCTACTGATATTCACGATGGTCCGCTGCAAGAACTCAAACTGGTGATGGATCAGATCGAAATGCTCAACATTCATCATCCCTCTCTAAAGATCGATCCACTCTTGGATCGTTTAGAAGAGATCGGGCTTGCGCTTCGCAACCAACTCAGCAATACGCGCACGATCGCCGAAAAGCTAGAGATTACTCCAGAGCTTCAGCTTGGTTTAGCTCAGGGCATTCAGCAATATCTTCGACAACTGATTCGCACCGGAGATCTCACGCTCACTGTTAATCAACGCCTGCAACCCCTGCGAGAACC
>JBBRMC010000685.1:0-2582 GCA_038231055.1 Leptolyngbyales cyanobacterium | reverse complement strand
GACCCAAGCCGAAACAAGTCTGCGAACCGCGATCGCCAATAACGGAGCTAGTGCGGGATATTCTCAGGGAGCGCTGGTTACGATCGACGCAAAAACAGGGGAGATTCGCTCACTGGTCGGGGGCTACGACTATCAAGAAAGTGAATTTAATCGCGCGACTCAAGCCTATCGCCAACCCGGTTCGACTTTTAAAGTCTTTGCCTACACGGCTGCGATCGCTCAGGGCATTTCGCCCAGCACTGCCTATTCTTGTGCTCCGTTAAACTGGAGCGGACAGTATTACGAGGGCTGTCATGCTGGGAGCGGCAGTCTGGATATGTACAGCGGACTCGCCGGATCGGAAAATGTGATCGCTCTGAGAATTGCTCAAGAAGTCGGGTTAGGAAAGCTGGTCGAGATGGCTCGAAAAATGGGCATTCAGTCAAAGCTTAATCCAGTACCCGGATTAGTTCTTGGGCAAAGCGAAGTCACGCCTTTAGAAATGACGGGAGCTTTCTCGGTGCTGGCAAATCGTGGGGTTCGCAATCGTCCCCACACTATCAGCCGAATTTTAGATAGTAGCGACTGCCCCGATCGTAAAAACCTCGATTCCTGTCGAGAGATTTATAACGCTCAGAAAGATGGGGATCAAAACCAAACTGTCCTTGAGCCAGCCGTAGCAGACACAATGACAACTCTCTTACAAGGTGTCGTGCAAGGCGGGACGGGCAGAGGTGCTGCATTGGGATTAGGAGAAGCCGGAAAAACGGGAACGACTAACGACAACGTTGATTTATGGTTTATCGGCTATGTGCCGACTCGATCGCTAGTGACAGGGGTTTGGTTAGGTAATGACAACAACACTCCTACAGGTGGAAACAGTGGGCAAGCCGCTCAACTTTGGGGTGACTATATGAAACAGATTGTGCGTTAATTTACTGATTCTAAAGTCATTTTTTTTGATGTTAGCTAAATAGTTCACTAAGATCTTGCACCCGATTAGAACTCCCTCGTGGCTAGCATTCACCCGCCCGTGATTGAAAATCACGGGCGGGACACCATCGCAGTGAAGAGGCGGGTGCAAGATCCCAGTTCACTTAAAAGCTAAATTTTTTAGCTAACTTTTCTTTGGAGAAACCAACAGAAGAATATCAAAATAAAACTTAAGAAGCCGTTAAAAATTACTTCTCAATGTTTAGAAGAAATGTGCTAATAAATACTCACTTTTAACGTCTATCTTGAGATAGATTGTGAAAAACATTTCAAAAATCTTTAATGATTAGAGCATCAACCGTCGACCGACTATAATTTGGGAGACAAAAAATCTATGAGTTCTTGGGTGCATACATCGCAGCTAACTTTAACCCAGTCGATCAGGGAAACAGACTACACGGCTCAATCGATCGCCTCTTTCAAACGGATTCCCCCTGAACGAGTTGGATTGGACGGAGAATATGACCATAGTGGATTATCAAAACGAGTGACGGCTGCGTTTCAACAACAGTTTGAAGCCAGTGATATTGATCAACTGCGAGTGCTACAACGAGGCAGAGTAATTATTTTTTTGGGTCGAATTTCTGACTGGCAACTGTTAACTCGTTTAATCAACGTTGCGCTAGAAGTTTATGGCGCATCGACTGTAGAGATTCACGGTGTAATGATTTTAGACGAAATGAAAGTTAGTTAGACAATCTGGTATTCAACGTTGTAGGTTTCTAACAAATCGCAAGTTTCGTGATCGGTGATATTGGTATCGCTGAGTTCAAGATTGTAGAAATCTATAGTGTCAGCATCAAAATAAGGTCCTGCGTGCCAGGTGCCTACATCTAACTTGATAAAGCAATTGCCAGGAATGCGGAACGCTCTGAGGCTTTCTAAATCAGGACGATCGTTCTCCCCGATCGCCACTGCCATCAGCCATTCTTTGCCTTCAAGAGAACCCAGACATTGAGTGCATTGCCGATGACGAGTGATGTGGTGAAACCTGCGACCTCGATCGGGCAATCGCATGATATAAAACCGGGGAATGCCAGGTTGAATCTGTAGTTGAGCATCCTGCTGATCATAGAGTTTGCCATCCTCTGAAGCGCTGATCAATTGACCATACCGTTGAAAGCTTTCAGGGGTAATTAGATCGGCTTGAAGCCATTGCAGGGAGTAGGTAGCCATCATTAGAACCCATCTCTAGAGAGACGTTGCCACAGCACATCCTTTGTAGCATTCTTAGTGATTTACACTCCTAAGAGGATAGGTTTATGGTTAGCGTTCATACAATTTTTAATCGTCTTCGTCGGCTGGTAGTTTCTGCTTTACTGATGGGGTTGCTACTATTTACGATCGCTCCTGTGGCTCAGGCAGCCTCTGCCCCTGGTGCGCCTAGCAACCCTGCTGAAAAGCAAAAAACTCTTTATGAAGGCAAGCGCAACGTCGTCAATAGCCCAGGCGAACCTGCAAAAGCCAATCGATCAACGAATGCTAATACGTCAAGTGCATCTAGTCGAACGTCAGAGACTGTTAAGAACAATCGTCAAGACCAAGCTGAAACTGCGATCGACAAATTGGTCAATAAAGTAGAAGACACCTTCGACAACTTTAAGAACTAG
>JBBRMC010000684.1:0-2607 GCA_038231055.1 Leptolyngbyales cyanobacterium | reverse complement strand
TACGTTTTCACTTCAAAAGCTAACGGACGTTTAAATCTAAGTTGTTAGGGTATGCGATCAACCGTTCAGTTGTGCCCCTGTAGAGGCGTTACACCAAAACGTCTCTACAAAATAACGTGTTCGATCGATTGAAGAGATAGAAATCCGCTTAGGATCGTGAATTAAATAAAGGCGGTCCTTGCAACGTTGACTCGCCCTCACCCTAGCCCTCTCCCAAAAGGAGAGGGAACCGGAATTCTAGCTCCCTTCTCCCCAGGGAGAAGGGTTAGGGGATGAGGGCAAATTTCCGGCATTATTAAATCCACAATTCTTAGGGTCTCTTTTTAGGGGTAGCAAGCGTATTACGCTCCCAGAAAACCCCCTTAGAGAACCCTTGAATTTCAGATTGAGAGTCTGCGATCTCTAATCTCTTTTCGGCAAGCAAACTATAGTCCTCATCTAACTCAATACCTAAGTATTGTCGGCTGAGCTTTTTTGCAACGGCTAACGTTGTACCGCTTCCAATAAAGGGATCTAAAACGAAGTCATTAGAGTGAGTGCTCGCTAATATTAGTTTGGCAATTAACTTCTCACTTTTTTGAGTGGGATGATCAGTGTTCTCTGGCATTGACCAAAACGGAATCGTAATATCAGTCCAAATATTTGAAGGATGAGTATCTCGGAAATTACCATCTTCTGTGGCTTCCCAGTCTTTTGGGGTTCCATCTCCCTTTCTGTAGGGTGCAATCACCTTCCTCCGAAGCTTCACACAGTCAACGTTAAACGTGTAGTCTTCTGACATCGTACAAAACCAAATATCTTCGCTGGAGTTCTTCCAGTTAGATTTAGCACCTCGACCTTTCTCACGCTCCCAAGTAATTCGATTTTGTACAACGAAGTGCGATGAAGCGACTGTAAAGATTGAAGCAGAAGAAAGCCAATCACCGCAGATATAAATAGAAGCCGTCTTTTTTAGTAAGGGCTTTAGTATGCAAACAACTTTATCTAGCCAAGCTGTATATTCATCAACAGTACGTTTTGAAAATTTACGTCCGTTAAAACTTTTATTGAGGTTATAAGGTGGATCAAGAATCAGAAGATCCACAAACTGATCAGGTAAAAGCTTAGCTACCTTAAGGCAATCTCCTTGAATAATCCCTGTAGGCGGAGTTGAAAAAGGTTTTGAAGGTAAATTTTTGAGAATGCGAGGAGCCAGTCTAGCTTTATCTCCATCATCCAGCATGAGGGTACGGTTCATGGGGGCACGTTGCTTCTCTTGGCTGGGTTGAATCGAGCTAGACATCGGGATCGTTCTCTCTATAAGCCTTGCTGAATTCTACTTTGGCTGATCGCAAATAATCTATCGATCGCGACGTAGTGCCCCATTGATTCCCCGAATTAGGTCGATGGATGATTCCACCCCATAGGGACGTTCTGGCGGGTGAAACGTCCCCAAAGGGTTTGTAGTCACGATCGCATCATTCGTTAAGCCAGCAGTTCTCCAGTTTCTTGCAATGAGTGCAATCGCTGGTAAATGCCGCCCTGACACACCAACTCCTCGTGACTTCCGACCTCAACAATGCTGCCCTGATCTAACACCACGATTTTGTCTGCTTCTCGAACGGTACTGAGACGGTGAGCAATGATCACTAGCGTGCGAGTGCCGAGAATAGATCGCATTGCCAACTGAATCGATCGCTCCGACTCATAATCCAAACTGGATGTGGCTTCGTCAAAAATCAGCACATCGGGATCAACAATCAGGGCACGAGCGATGCCGAGTCGCTGTCGCTGTCCACCCGATAATCGGACTCCTCGCTCACCGACGATCGTCGAATAGCCCATCGGCATCTGACGAATAAACTCATCTACCTGAGCAATTCGACAGGCTTCACGCACCTGATCGGGACTGGCGTGGGGGTTACCATACACCAAGTTGTCTAACAGAGTGCCATTAAAGACATCGACTTCTTGGTGCACGATCGCCAGTCGTTTTCGATAGCCTGTCACATCCAATCGGCGCACATCTTGACCATCGATCAGCACCGCACCCTGATTGGGTTCAAAATAGCGAAACAGCAGTTTGACTAATGTGGATTTGCCAGACCCCGATCGACCGACTAACGCGACCGTTTGATAGGGTTCGATTAATAAGTTGATGTCTTTCAGCACCGGACGCTCTGAGTCATAGCCAAAGGTGAGGCGAGAAAACTCGACTTTCCCGGTGAACTGATAGGTCGGAACCGCTTCGGGATGGTTGGTCAGTGTGCTGGCATCGGTGCCCAACGGAAGCTGCATAAACTCGTGAAAGCGAATCATCGACGCATAGCGACGGGCAAACACTTCAGCGAGTTGAGTAATCGGCTCAACTTCGGCATACGCCATGCTGGAGATGGTCAGCGTTGTGATGAAGTGTCCTAGCGAGATTTTGCCTTGAACGGTTGCGATCACGGTCAACGCGAGGACGAGAAAAACGCAGGATTGCACGATCGTTCTCTCCCACATTCCCAACTGCACATAGCCTAAGTGAATGCGATAATCGAGCACTTTAAACTCTCGATCGAGCCGCTGTCGTTGTCGTTTCAGCTCTGACGTTTCCGTTGCAAATGCCTTCACCGTTTTGATATT
>JBBRMC010000683.1:0-2610 GCA_038231055.1 Leptolyngbyales cyanobacterium | reverse complement strand
TTGGGGGACTTTGAATAAGATAAATGGCTTGACCTCTAAAACCTCGTTTCATCTCAAAGTCCACCAGAATGGGGGATTTAGGGGGCGAAAGGTTTTGGCAATGACGGATCGGATCAACTTGTATGTACACGGTAGCCTTGGGGAGAGGGCTAGGGTGAGGGTGAGACGTTGCACCTTAATAAATCACGTTCCTAAGGAGAAGTAGTTCTGCAAGTCTAGAAGAGTTACTTACGTATCAGTTCCCCTAGCTTGCCCATCTTCATGCAACCATTACCAAGGCTGATGTATTGCTATGAAGAAAAATCAGGTCAGTAGTGATGTCTCATGAGATGCGACTCGAATGCGGGCAAGTTTGAACCGCGCCTTTTAGGGACGACATAACTTACTATTATCTTTTTCTGTAAGATAAATTCTCTCGATTTCATCTGCTGCTAGGGGCTTAGAAAAAAAATAGCCTTGTCCAAACTCGCACCCCAGGTCTTGCAGCCACTCAAGCTGCTGAAGCGTCTCAATTCCTTCTGCAATGACCGATAGACCTAGTTGTTTACTGAGCGCAACAATAGTGTCTACAACGTGATAGTTGCGATTTTTTAGTTGAGTTTGATTGACAAAAGAACGATCGATCTTGAGGTTATCTACTGGAAAACGATGCAGATAACCCAGAGAGGAGTAGCCCGTCCCAAAATCATCAATGCTGATTTGAATATGTCGCGATCGTAGTTTTTTAGTCAGGGCGATCGCCATTTCAGCATTGTCCATAATCGCACTTTCGGTAATTTCTAATTTAAGATTAGCCGAGTTCACAGACGTTTCTGCCAATACCCGATCGATATCAGCCAGCAAAGTCGGGCAAGCAAATTGCCGCACAGAAAGATTCACGCTCATAGTTAACTCTGTCCAGCCCCGCTGCTGCCATGCCCGAAGTTGCTGACAAGCCTGCTTTAACACCACCATCCCGACGGGGACAATCAGACCTGTTTCCTCCATACAGGGGATGAATTCTCCGGGCGCGACCAGACCTTTACTGGGATGTTGCCAGCGCACCAGTGCTTCAAATCCTGCAACTTTCTGGGTTTTAAGATTCACGATCGGCTGGTAGTGCAGGATAAACTCTTGCTGTTCTAACGCTCGTTGTAGATCGTATTCCAACCTTAAACGATCTAGCATGGCTAGACCCATGTGGCGATCGAAGATTTGATAGCTGCTCTTGCCACGCAGCTTAGCTTGATACATGGCTGTATCAGCATTTTGCAGAAGCTCTTCAGGCTGTCGGTCTGTATCATTGCTTAAAGCAACTCCGATACAGACGGTTATAAAAATTTCACAATTGGCAACGAGAAACGGAGCATCAAAACTCCGCAAAATGGTTTGAATATAGGATTCAAGAACCGTCTCATTCTCGATCTGACGTAGCAAAAAACAAAACTCGTCCTCACCCATGCGAGCTAACACATCCCCAGGGCAACGATACTGCCGCAATCGATCGCTGATGGCGATTAATAATTGATTGCCGACAGCGTGACCAAAGGAACCGTTGACTAATTTAAACTGATCGCAGTCTAGAGACATGACCACAAACAATGATTCTCCAGCCTGCACTATCTCAGCCAACTTCTGGAGTAAGAACGCCCGACTGGGTAATGTTGTAAGCGCATCCTGAAAAATCATTGTTTGCAGTTGGGCTGTGCGCTGCTGCACGATTGCTTCTAGTCTGGTGTTAAACGTTGCTAATCGCTGATATTGCTGACGGATGCGTAACATCGATCGCACTCTTGCCGCTAGCTCTAAGCGATTAACAGGCTTACTGATAAAGTCATCTGCCCCCGCCGTTAAGCATTGAGCGAGGTCTTTCTTGGATGTCAGAGCCGTGACTACAATAATCGGTACTGCTTCCCATCGCGGCATGGCTTTAATGCGCCGACAGACTTCAATGCCGTCCATACCGGGCATCATCACGTCTAGCAAAATGAGATCAGGCTGAAATGTCTCTAGGGTCTCGATCGCTTCTTGACCACTCGCAACGTAGTATAGCTGATAGTTTTGCTTACTCAAGAGAGCTTCAATGACATCAAAATTATCAGGTTCGTCGTCAACGATTAGGATAGATGGTTTTTTCATAAGTTAGTCTTATGAAAGCTTTAAAAGCTGTTGAATAGTCGTCACCAATTGTTTTAGCAGAATAGGTTTGCTGAGATAATCAGTGGCTCCGGCGGCAAGACAACGTTCGCGATCGCTGGTCATCGCCAGGACAGTCAGCGCAATAATCGGCACATTGACCAGCGTTGGATCGCGACGGATCTGCTGCATGGCTTCTAACCCATCCACCCCCGGCATTTGAATGTCCATCAAAATCAAGTTAGGGATCTTAGCCTGAGCTAGAGCGACTGCCTCCTGTCCACTTTTGGCTAAAAGAACCTGATAGCCCTTTGCTCTTAGATAGCTCGACACCATAATGATGCTAGCTTCGTTGTCTTCTGCCAACAAAATCAAAGGGGATGCTCCTGCTAGCTTGCTAGGGGCAGTAATGGGTTCTAGCTGGGTTTTGAGTTTAGGTGAGAACGGTATAACAACGTAGGGAAGGTCGATCGTAAAGCAACTGCCCGCCCCTAC
>JBBRMC010000682.1:0-2612 GCA_038231055.1 Leptolyngbyales cyanobacterium | reverse complement strand
TCGTGCCCTGACCGCGCATCTGCTGGAGCGCTTTATTATGGAGTTAGACCTGGAGCCGACTGCCATTAAATCTCATCCCAACTATCCAACCCTACTGTCCTACGGCGCTATCGCTGCCTAAAATTGTCCGGAGCATTGCTCCATTAGACAGGTGCTAAATTCGTTAATTATTGAGAACACTAACGGGCAACCACTGACTAAAAGAATAGGTTTGCGTTTAAAAAGCATAGAAATTAAAACAGCAGTATTTCATAATATTCCTTAAGTTGAGATAATGACCTCGTTGATAATTGCTTTATCTAGTTTGATTGTTGGCTCGATCGTATTTTATGCAGCCTGTCTTTGGTTTACCCGTCAATTTTTCGCGATTCCTCTATCGATTGACAATAAAGAGACCTCCACAGAGGGAGTCTCGATTTTGGTGCCTGTCTGCGGGTTAGATGAAGGCGCATGGGACAATTGGGTCGCGTTTTGCAAACAGAATTATGAGACTTATGAAGTACTGTTTGGAGTCGTTGAACCCAGCGATCCGACGGTTTCAGTGCTTAAAAAATTAGTCGAGCTATTTCCCGATCGTGTCCACGTGTTGACGGGACTGAAACCCCGTGGCATCAATCATAAAGACAGCACTCTGAGCTATCTATTAGAAGCTGCCCGTTACGAAGTCATCATCTTTGCCGACAGCGATATCCGTGTCAGTTCTGATTACATTCAAACCGTGACAGAGCCGCTTGCTGGCTCCAAGGTGGGGTTAGTCACCTGTGCGTTTGTGGGTCACGATCCTCGGTTTTTAGGTGCAGCCCTGGCATCGATCGGACGGTGCTGTGATTTTATTCCAAGTGCGCTGATTGCCCGTGCCATAGATGGTGGGTTGAAATTTGCGATCGGAGCCACGATCGCCACTCGCAAAACTACACTCGCTGACTTTGGCGGACTGCATCTCAGCCGCATCGGGTCTGACTATAATTTAGGCAAACGAGCCGCCAATGCAGGCTATCACGTCGAGTTGTCTCACTACATTTTAGAGTCAGACCCTGGGCAAGAAAGCATCGGTCAACTTATCAAGCGAGAACTGCGTTGGGCAAGAACGATTCGCTTTAATCGCGGCTGGGTCTATTACACAATGGCGTTCTGCTATGGCACGGTTTATTGTCTGCCGTTATTGCTGCTGACAGGGTTTGCCCACTGGGCGATCGGGCTGACCTGGGCGACGTTTACGATTCGCTATGCGCAAGCTTGGGTCGCAGCAGTTAATCTCAATTGCTCAAATCTACTGCGCTGGTTTTGGGTGTTGCCGCTTCGAGATGTTCTTAGTTTTGGCGTGTGGGTGATGGGTGCATTTGGGCGTGGAGTCTATTGGCGTGGTCGCAAACTGAGAATTGAAGGAGATGGCTTGATTCGACCCTGGGAGTAAAACATTACGACACCTATGCTTCCCTAGCATCTCTCAGCATAGGGTGGCAAAATAGACGGTACTCTTTCGTTTGTTGAGAAGCATCATGACGATTCATCCAACGCTACAGAATGCCCTTGACCGCGCTCACGCTCTCAAAATCATTAGTGGCTTAAATAACTTTAGTGCAGAGCGAGTCGCGGCTGTAGTCAAGGCAGCCGATCGAGGCGGTGCAACCTTTGTCGATATTGCGGCTGACCCCGATTTAGTGCGGATGGCAAAACAGCTTACAAGCTTACCAGTCTGTGTCTCTGCCGTCGAGCCAGAATTGTTTGTGACCGCCGTCAACGCAGGTGCAGACCTGATCGAAATTGGTAACTTTGATAGCTTCTATGCTCAAGGTCGTCGATTTGAAGCCGCAGAAGTCTTAGCGCTGACTCATGCTACTCGCGTTCTGTTGCCGACCATCACCCTGTCAGTTACCGTTCCCCACATTTTGCCCCTCGATCAACAAGTCCAATTGGCAGAAGACTTGATGAAAGCAGGAGCCGATATCATTCAAACCGAGGGCGGCACTAGCAGCGCTCCGGCTCACGCTGGCAGCTTAGGTTTAATGGAAAAAGCAGCCCCAACGCTGGCGGCTGCCTATGAGATTTCTCGGTCGATCGAGATCCCAGTTCTCTGTGCATCCGGTTTATCAAGTGTGACAGTGCCTCTGGCGATCGCGGCAGGTGCATCTGGGGTCGGCATCGGATCAGCGATCAATCAACTCAACAGCGAAGTCGCAATGGTGGCGGCAGTTCGCAGTTTGGTTGAGGCATTGAAAACTGTGAGCCGCACAACAGCACGAATCTAAGATTTTGAGCTGATCACAAGCCTCTATATAAAAGTGGAGAGAAGACGAATCCTCTCTCCACTTCACATCCTTAAGGAGCGTGGATTAATTAACGTCTACGAGTGGGTGTTCTGTAGAGACGCAGAACCGTGCGTCCCAACCCAAGAATCTCACGTTAATCAATCCGTAATCCTAAGGAACGTGGATTTATTAAGGTGCAACGTCTCACCCTCACCCTAGCCCTCTCCCCAAGGCGAGGGAACAGGACTCTAGCTCCCTTCTCCTTGGGGAGAAGGGTTGGCGAGGGCTTCGCCCCACTTCGTGAGGCTACCGTGTACACACAAGTTGATCCGCTCCGTCATTGCCAAAACCTTTCGCCCCCTA
>JBBRMC010000681.1:0-2613 GCA_038231055.1 Leptolyngbyales cyanobacterium | reverse complement strand
TTAAAGTCTTCGTGACGATCGCTAAATGCCGTGATCTCAGTCGGACAGACGAAGGTAAAGTCAAGAGGGTAGAAGAATAGAACCACATACTGACCGCGATAGTCAGATAGTTTGATGTCTTTGAATTCTTGATCAACAACAGCCGTTGCTTTAAATTCGGGAGCGGATTGACCGACCCGTAGGCATCCTTCGTTGGTTTGGGTCATGAAAAGAAATCTCCTTAGCAGTCTGTCTACTGTCTCGAAATGATGGCGCAGATCTAAAGCGCTTCGTCAAAAGACCCACTAAAATCATTTACGAACTGTAACAACTATATCATAGTCATAACGATTTTGACTAAAGGGACGTGGGAGGAGATGAACGATAGTTTAGACACGCGAGAATGGTTGCTGACTAATGGATTGGGCAGCTTTGCGAGTGGCACCGTTTGCGATGGGCGAACGCGCACTTATCATGGGTGGCTGTTTGCAGCCCTTGATCCGCCCGATCGCTGCACGCTCCTTCTCTCGCATCTAGATGCCACCCTCACCGTTGCGGGGCAAGACATCTCGTTAAGCACTCATTTTTGGCTGGGTGGCTCAGTGTCACCGATGGGATGTCGGTTTTTGCGATCGTTCTCACTGAACCCCACGCCAACCTGGATTTGGCAGCAAGACTCCTGGCAACTAACCCGCGAAATCATCTTGCCTTATGGGTTAGCGGGTGATCAGATTCCCTATTTTTCCCATCGAGTCTTAATTCGATATACCTATCGAGGAAAGGAAACGGCAGTTCTCAAGTTGCGTCCTTTAGTGGGCGATCGGGGGGTGCATTATCCTCAGCATCATTCTCCCGACTTAACGTTCTCTCAGCACGTAAACGTCAACTGTTTAAGGCTGCAATCGTTTCGCACAGGGCAACCTGGTACTTCCTGGCAACTGCACTGGAGCCATGCCCACTATCAGCTCGATAGCTTGTGGTATATGAGCTTCCACTATTTTGAAGACACCTGCCGGGGCTTGGATGATCATGAGGATCTCTACAGTCCCGGCTATTTGGTGGTGTCGCTACGATCGGGAGAATCGATCACGCTTGAAGCCAGAGTCGGAGCTGAGGCAGAGCCACCGATTTTAGATGACAAAACCTTCGATCGTGCCCTGCAAGATGAGCAAGACCGACTCCAGCCGCTTCTGGCTTCTGCAATTCATCCCATTCAACGAAAATTATTGAGAGCGAGCGATCACTTCATTGCCTTTCGCACGACGACTGCCACTCCCACGACGATCGCGGCATATCCGTGGTTTCGTGATGTGGGACGCTATACCCTTATGGCACTGCCTGGATTGACATTAGTTCCTCAACGCTTCTCGCTGGCGCGGAGTCTGTTATCAATGTTGGGGCACTATTGCTATCAAGGATTAATTCCTAACGGATTTGCCGAACCTGACGGAAAACCCATCTATAACAGCATCGATACGTCTCTGTGGTGGATTGAGATGCTGGGGCACTATCTCGAAGCCAGTCAAGACTGGGAGTTTCTCGCTCAGCAGTATCCGATCGTTAAGCAAATCTACAAAGGATTTACGGCAGGGACGCTCTACAACATTCGCGTTGATGCCTCTGATGGATTGGTGACGTGGGATGATTCCACGATGGCGCTCACCTGGATGGATGCGATGGTCAAAGGCGACCCTGTAACTCCACGCCGAGGCAAGCCGATCGAGGTGAATGCCCTGTGGTATTCGGCTCTCTGTTGGGCAAGTCAGTGGGCAAACACCTTGAGACAGACCGACCCCACGAACGCGACGTTAACGAATCAAGCCCGTCGTTATGCCGAGCAAGCAGAGCAGGTCAAACACTCTCTACAGCGATTTTGGGATGCTGATAACGGTTATTTAATAGACGTGATCGAACCGGACGATCGCCGCGATCCCACGATTCGACCCAATGCAGTCTTAGCGCTCTCACTGCGTCACTGTGCATTCTCACCTGAGCGATCGCGACAGGTGTTGCAGGTTGCCCGCGATCGCTTACTCACTCCCTATGGGTTGCGATCACTTGATCCCTTCGACCCAGCTTATATCGGCACCTATAACGGCAGTGTTTGGGAGCGTGAATTTGCCTATTATCAAGGCACCGTTTGGAGTTGGCTATTGGGAGCCTTTTTGCGAAGCTGGCATCAGTTTTGTGGAGATTTGCCGTTGCCGTTTGATGGGCAGATGTTGTTCACCCACGTTGAGCAACAGGGCTGCTTAGATGCCGTCTCAGAATTGTTTGATGGAGATTTTCCCCATTTGCCGAGAGGAGCGATCGCTCATAGTGTGACGATCGCAGAACTTCTACGGTTGTTTGAACATGATGCTTCAATACTGAGGACTTTGGCTCCAAAGTTTTTTTAGACACTCAATGTTCTCGCGGTGGAATCTATCGAAGAACTGCGATCGCTCCCAATTCCTGCTGAGGCTTGACGGCTTGATCATAATCAACGCTGCTACTATAGCAGGAGTCTCGATCGTTAAAAGGCTTGAACATGGCTCAGGAAAAGCAGGCATCTCCTAATCAGCAGCGATTTAGAAGAAACCAAAAGTTTGTCTCGATCGCTGCCGTTTTCCTGTTGAGTCTTATTCCTCTAGC
>JBBRMC010000680.1:0-2614 GCA_038231055.1 Leptolyngbyales cyanobacterium | reverse complement strand
TTCTAACTGTTCGAGCGCCTCATTGAGCGTCAAGCCTGAGCGATAAAGTAGCCGAAACGCTTTCTTTAACAACTGCATCGTCTGCCCTTGATGCTCATCTGCCAAGCCCGATCGCTGCAATCCAATCAAGTTGAGAGACCGAACTCGCGAAGGATTGCCTTCAACCGTCATATAAGGTGGCACATCTCGATCGATGCGCGCCATGCCACCGACCATTGCGTGTCGCCCAATGTGCACAAACTGATGAACGCCCAACACGCCACTCAGTCGTGCCCGAGACTCAATCTGAACGTGCCCTGCCAACGCCACCGCATTCGAGATGATTACCTGATCTTCGATCGAGCAATTATGCCCAACGTGGACATTTGCCATCAGCATATTGCCATTGCCGATCGAGGTGACTTCACCCGCAAACGTAGCGCGATGGATCGTCACAAATTCCCGAATTTGATTATCGTCGCCAATCTTAACCAGGCTGATGGCTCCGTCATATTTCAAATCCTGCGGCTCTAGCCCAATCACCGCACCGGGGAAGATGTGATTGCGATCGCCAATCTCGGTGTGCCCCTCTAGCACCACATGATGCCCTACGAGACTGCCAGCCCCTACGGTCACCTTATCCCCAATCACCGCATATGCCCCCACTTGCACCGTCGGATGGAGTTGAGCACCAGGATGAATAACTGCTGTCGGATGAATCAGGGTTGCCATACAAAAGAGGGATAAAGAGTGAAGAGTGAAGAGTGAAGAGTGGCATCTTAAATATTCACCCTCTGCCCTTCGCCCTTGGGTGTAAATTAGCTGACTAACGCAAACATTAAATCACCTTCGCACGCTAACTGACCGTCTACTTCGGCACGACCGCGCATCTTCCCAAAACGACGCGCCTTGACAGACAACAGTTCCACGGTGATCACAAGCTGATCTCCCGGCACGACGGGGCGACGAAACCGCACACCATCAATGCCCGCAAACATAAAAAGTCCGCCCTGCACGTCTGCCATCTGGGTCAACACCACACCACCAACTTGCGCCATTGCTTCGATGATTAGCACACCGGGCATAATGGGCTTGCCAGGAAAATGTCCTTGAAAGTGCGGCTCGTTAAACGAGACATTTTTGATGCCGATCGCCATTTTTGCAGGCACATAATCAATAATGCGATCGACCAATGCAAAGGGATATCGATGCGGCAACAGCGCATGAATCTCTTCGACCGTGAAAACGGTTTTTTGAAGAGCAGGTTCGGGAGTCGGGTCTACGTGGAGCGCAGTCGCATTTTCTAAATTTGTGTCGGTCAGCGTTGACATGGGTTAGTTGATGGCTAGAGGGTTAGAGAGATTTTTTGGGCAAGCTGGGTGTGTAACCGATGACTGGCTTTGTATGCCATAAAATGAGCGATCGGGATGGTTCCCAGCAAACTCAAGTCTCCTATTAAGTCTAAAAGCTTATGACGCACTGGCTCATTTGAAAATCTCAGGGGAGGATTTAACCAGCCTTCAGTGCCACAGACTAAGGCATTTTCGAGCGACCCTCCTTTAATCAACCCACTCGATCGTAAGTGGTCGATTTGATGCGCTAAACCAAAGGTGCGAGCCGGAGCGATCTCAGTTAAAAAAGACGCTTGATCAGGCGACCAGCTATGCCATTGATTCCCGATCGCCGCTAGCTCAAAATCAATTCCGTAGCTAAACCGCAGCGCCGGAGCCGGAATCGCCGCCACAAACGCATCGCCTTCATAGATCCACACTGGCTCTGAGATCGATCGGGTGACTCGTGCAGATTGAGAAACAGTGCCAACGTCAGCGATCGCCATCGCCCACCCGTGAGCCGAGCCATCTAATAACGGCACTTCAGCCCCATCGATCTCAATTCGAGCATTGTCAACACCTAAACCCGCCAACGATGCCAGCAAATGCTCAACCGTGCGAACTTTAGCATCACCATTCACTAACTCAGTTGAGAGCATCGTGGGGTTGACCGCCTCAATCTGAGCAGGAATCACAGGGGCATTGGGTAAATCGACCCGCACAAAATAGCGTCCTTCCCCTGGCTCAGCAGGTCGGATTTTGACCTGCGTGGAGGTGCCAGAGTGGAGACCAATACCTGATCGTGTTACTTCACCCGCTAAGGTGTGCTGCAACGACGAGCTCCCATGAGTTTCTGCCCCTGATTGAACCGTGACTGCTTCCATTAGAACCGTTCCCCAAAACCAAAGCGGATGTTGTTGCCGCCCTGATCGTTGATACCAAAGTCGATCCGAATCGGACCTAACGGAGATTGAACTCGTACACCAATGCCGTAGCCGATGCCGCTTCCGGGTTTACCTCTAACTCCCGCCGGGTCACCAGGAACGTTCTTTCCGCTTCCTAAATCAGTGGCAGCATCCACAAACAGCGCTCCAGAGATAATCGAGAACACTGGGAACCGATATTCTGCGGTGGCTTGCAGATAGCTACGACCACTGCCCACATCGCCCTCGTCATAACCGCGCACTGAGTTGGTGCCACCGAGCGGAAACGCTTCATAAGGCGGTAGATCGCCTAACACAGTTCCCCCTTGCAGGTTAAATGCCAGCGCTTGCGGGCAGCCGCCTGTCGGAGGTTTCTCCCCG
>JBBRMC010000679.1:0-2615 GCA_038231055.1 Leptolyngbyales cyanobacterium | reverse complement strand
GGCTATTTGGGTAAACGAACAGGTCGATCCGTCTGGACTTCTCTATGCCTGCATTGCTTGCTGTGACGAGACTCAAGCACAAGAATGTCACACCGCCTTTGAGGAAAATCTCACCGATACCCAAAAATCAGAGGGCTGGGTTGCTCGCATTCGCACCGTCGCTTCTTGGGAAGACGTTCCTGCTAGCGCTTTAAAGTTGAACTAGCAAGAATTTTAGGGGAGACCGTCATGTATGTATTGATCGGAGGCGCAGGGCTAATTGGACTCAGCTTGGCACAGCGACTCGTCCATCTAGGACACACTGTAGCAATCATCGACATCAGTCCTGCTGCCTGTCGCTATGCCCGTGAGCAGCTAGGAGTGATCGCCCTTGAGGGCAGTGCGGTCAGCACCGAAATTCTCATCGAAGCTGGAATTCGCAAAGCAGATGCGATGGTTGCAGTCTTGCGAGACGATGCACTGAATTTGGCAATGGTGACTCTTGCTAAGCATTATGGAGTGCCCCATCTGGTGGTGCGGATGCGTCATCAAGACTTTGCCGAACCCTATCGATTTGCGGGTGCCACCCATGTGATTAACGCGATCGAGCTTGCCGTCTCGACAATGGTCAATGTGATCGAATATCCCGAAGTGGAGTCGATGATGCACTTTGAGCAAGGGCAGATTGAAGTCGTCAAACTGTCAATTCCTGCCAAGTGCAATGTGGTGGGGCGCAGCGTTGCCGAAGTCGCTCAAGATCCTAAATTTCCGACTGGGTCGCTGATCATCGGCTATCAGCCTCATGCCCACATGGATCTGGCGATCCCCAACGGCAGCACTATTTTAGAACCCGAATCAACCGTGCTGATTGCTACCAAACCTGGAGTGATGCACCAGATGATTGATTTCATTCAAAAGTGCGTTTAGCCAATGAGGGGCTCAAGGAGCGATAAGCCCCGCGCAGTATGCGTAGCATCAGCATCGGGATACATGGACACCCTGCGCTAGGCGATGCCCCTCGATGGGGCTGAGACTAGCGCAAGCTATAGTGCCCAATTGCTCCTCTATAGCTTCCGTTTCAAGCTTCTTAGATAGGCTCTAATTACGTCCGTTTGCGTCCTTCCTTCCTTGTGGCAGAACTGCTTCAAAATTTCTAATTCGTCCTCAGAGATTCTGACCGTGATGGCGATTTTATCCATTGTCTATATTGCGATTTGCAGTATAATTATGGCATGAGAACTGCCTGCCAGTATCGCCTACGCCCAACTCCTAGCCAAGTTGCCACATTCGACAACTGGCTAGATTTGCTGCGTCGTCAATACAACTACCGTTTGGGTGAGCGGTTCAACTGGTACGAGCGGAATCGGTGTGATATCAACGCTTGCCCGTTGATTTGTCACTTACCAGAAATGAGAGACAATCCCGATTTCTATTCTCAGAAACGGGATCTGGTTAACTTAAAAGCGCTGTTTCCTGAGTATGGAGAGATTCATTCTCAAGTGCTTCAGAACTGCATTGAGCGGGTCAAAAAGACGTTCGACAGATGGCTGAAAGGGGACGGCAACGGTAAGCGAAGCGGTAAGCCTAGATTCAAGGGTATCGGGCGATATCGCTCATTTACATTCCCTCAGATCAAGCAGGATTGCATTCAAGGCAAATTCATCAAGCTTCCCAGCTTTGGCAATGTCAAGCTGATTTTGCATCGACCCTTGCCTGACGGCTTCAAGATCAAAACAGCAACCATCACTCAGAAAGTTGATGGTTGGTACGTGGTTTTAAGTCTTGAAGATGCTTCCATTCCCACTCTCACGCCTGGCACTCCAGAGATGGAAAATACCATCGGGATTGATATGGGCTTGAAATCGTTTCTGACCGATGATTCGGGCGAAGAGGTGTTAATCCCTCAGCACTACCGGAAAGCTGAAAAGCGATTGAAACGGTTACAGCGCGGTCTATCTCGCAAGAAGAAAGGTTCTAATCGCCGCAAAAAAGCGATTAAACGAGTTGGCAAGGCACATCTGAAAGTCTCAAATACTCGCAAGGACTTTCACTACAAAACAGCGAAACAGCTTTTATCTCAAGGGAAGCACGTTGCCCATGAAAAACTGAATATCAAAGGACTGGCTAAGACCAGATTATCCAAATCAATCAATGATGCTGGATGGGGTCAATTCCTGCAAATTCTCTCAATCAAAGCTGAAAAAGCTGGACTGATGGCGATCGCAGTGAATCCAAACGGTACTTCTCAGGATTGCTCAGGCTGTGGGGTCAAGGTCAAGAAAGAACTGTCTGAGCGTTGGCATTCGTGCCCCAATTGCAGGTGTGAACTTGACCGTGACCATAATGCAGCCATCAATATCAAACACAGAGCGGTAGGGCATTCCGTTCTTAACAGCTTGGGCTATGTCCTGGGGTTGCCTGGGAGTCACCAAGAAGCTAGCGTTCTATGCGAAGCATGAACGTCTGGAGTATGTCACTCGTCTTCCAATCCTAATAGCTGCTCGTCGATCGCTTTTAGCCGCGATCGCACCACTTCATCTGACAGAATGCGTTTGCGGAGAGCATCATTGAGGGCGTTCTTTTCGGCTAGCAGCAATCGCCGACGCACGGCTTCAAAGTTTGAATGGTTAATGCTG